>CAYSZE010000289.1:0-19973 GCA_964435255.1 uncultured Oligoflexia bacterium | reverse complement strand
CTCATAAAATTAGGACCAGGTAGTGGAGTCGAAGGAGGGAAGATTGTAGAACGATGGATATTGAAAGCTAATTTAGATTAGCAAAAGTTCAATTTTTAAGAATCTATTCAGGGATGTCAGAAATGTTAAAATCTATTATAGGAAACACTACTAAACAGATAGAAGTCGTAAAAAGAGGTAGTGGTGAAAAGTTCATAGAAAAAGTCTATGGCGAAGATGCTATGAAAATATTTTATGGAAGTGCAGCGGGAGCTACTTTTACTGAGAAATTTTTAACAAATAAATGGATAAGTAACATTTATGGTGCCTACAACGATTCTGGTGCGAGCAAACATAAAATTGAAGAGTTTGTTAATTCAATGGGAATTAATGTCAGCGAATCTGATAAAGATATTTCTGAATATAATTCATTTAATGATTTTTTTGCCAGAAAGTTACACCCAAGAGCAAGACCTGTAAATCGAACACCCAATGGTATAAATTCACCTGGTGATGGAAGGCTCTTGGTTTTTCCAAAAATAGATGAAACTACCGTTACATATCTTAAGTGGGCCCCCATTAAATTAATTGATCTTTTTAATGGCAATGAAAGTTTAGTAGAAAGATATAAAAATGGTTCTTGCGGTGTTCTAAGACTTTGTCCCGCAGATTATCATCGTTTTCATTTTCCTGTGGCAGGAAAAGCTGGTATTACTAAAACCGTG
Source organism: uncultured Oligoflexia bacterium (assembly GCA_964435255.1). Lineage (GTDB taxonomy): Bacteria > Bdellovibrionota_B > Oligoflexia > Silvanigrellales > Silvanigrellaceae > Silvanigrella. The sequence goes on along the minus strand of CAYSZE010000289.1, from coordinate 19,269 downwards.
CCTGGCTTATTACATTCTGTTAATCCGTATGCTTTAGAGCAAAAAATTCCTGTTTATTGTTTAAATAAAAGAACAATTTGTGAGCTAGATTCTGACCAATTTGGTAAAGTGCTTTTAATGGAAATAGGCGCATTATTTGTTGGAACCATTGTGCAAACATACCGTCCAGGAATGCAAGTTGAAAAAGGTGATGAAAAAGGCTTCTTTAAATTTGGCGGAAGTACTTGTATTTTCTTTTTCGAGCATGGAATAATGAATTTTGATCAAGACCTAATTCATTCAACAAAAGAAGGTTTTGAAACTTTAGTACAAGTTGGTGAAAAAATAGGAACCTTATCTGAAGGGAAAATAAATGGCTCTAGCTGATGTTAATTCAGACTTTCATAGAGAGCTTAACATCAACTTTCAAGATTTATTAAAACTAACTAATTTATGTTTCAATTCAAATAACTATTTAAATAATTTTCCACAAGTATTTAAAGAAACTTTTAAAGAATATTTATTTCTTCTAAAAAATGAAAAAAATTCAGTCGCATTCTGTTCCCTCTATCCTTTATCTTTTTCATTCGGTGGCAAAACAAGAATCAGTGCTTATTGCATAGGAAGTGTGTGCACTCACCCAGATTATAGAAATAAAGGTTTAGCATATAATACAATTCATCTTGCAGAAAAAAAGGCTAAGGAAAACTCTGCTGATTTCATATTTTTATTTGCCGATAATAATAAACTTTATTCAAAGCTTGGGTTTACTTCAGTAGGAAAAACTTTTCTTGCTCCCATTAGCAAATATTCTGGTAACAAAATCCACTTTAATAATTATATGCATATCCAAAATTTTTTAAAATCTGACAAGAATAATTCAAGTTTAAATTATTACAACCATTATGAATTAGAGAATTTAGAGGAGAGCTTAAAAGCAAAATTATGGCAATTTATTATTGTAAATTCTCATTATTCAGAATCAATATTGTCATATTTAGAATTTAAAGACATTCTAAAAATTAAAAATATGTCACTTTATTATTGCGAATGCGATAATAAAGTGACAGCTATAAGTTTTTTAAATAAAGGTGACGATTTTCATAATGTTATTCATGCTAATTATTTTAACGATAAAATATACGCACTTTATTTAATTAACTATATATTTAAACAAAATAAAGAGAAAGATTTAATATTTTTCCCAGGTGTTTTTCATAAAGAATTTGAAAGCTTTTTTAGTTATATAGCCCTGCCTTTGATGTCAATAAAATCTTTAAATGAGAAAAAATTTCCCAGTAATACATTACATAATTTATGCAGTAACTATAGTTTTTTTGTTAATAGTTTACAAGGAACATAAAAGCAGATTAAAATAAAAGAAAATAATTTTCCGGAGAACTTTATGCTCGATTCTAATCTTCCTGAAAATGAAACATCTATTCAAATAACTGTATTAATGACTCCTGATATGGTTAATTTTTCAGGAAAAGTTCACGGTGGTGCTATTTTAAAGCTTCTCGATCAAGTGGCTTATGTCTGCGCCTCACGTTATTCAGGCCATTATGTTGTAACATTATCTGTTGATCAAGTGTTTTTTAGACACCCTATTCATGTTGGCGAACTTGTTTCCTTCCTCGCTTCTATCAACTACACAGGCAGAACCTCAATGGAAGTTGGGATTAAAGTGATCTCTGAAGATACAAGAACCAGAGTCATAAACCATGTATTATCAAGTTATATTACTATGGTTGCTGTTGATGAAAATGGTAAATCTGTTGAAATACCTCAAATCAAAATTTCCGAAGAAAAACAAAAAGAGCGGTATGATGCCGCCCTACAAAGAAAGAAACTCAGAGAACAACTTTGGAAACGTTAATTATTTTGTTTTCTTTATATTTATAGTGGTAACAAAGTAACTAGAGAACTCTTTATTATCTTCAATTATTGTTTTTGCAAAAATAATTTTTAGAGTTTTTACTTCGCCTGGTTTAAAAAATCTTGACAGTTTGCCATTTATTCTTAACTCATGAGCGCTAATACGTAGCTCTTTTTCAGATGGATTTATAATTTTAACTTTAGCCATGTTTTCTTTAAATATCTTATCAACACTAGAATAATTTTGTAAATTAACAGATGAATCAACTACTAAGTATTTCTGGGCTGGGTTACTGATATTTATGAAAGATAAATGACCTGTGTATAAAGTTGCATGCGTCTCATTATCAGAAGTTAATACAAAATTTTCATCTTGTAAATTATATTCTGGAGCATGAATAAATTGAATATTTTTTGATGGACTAAATTCTGGAATGAAAATTTTTGTTTTATCTGAGTCTTTATCGAGATCAAATTTTTTATTCTTAACATTGGTCAGTATTAAAGAAATTATCGGATTAGCAGAAAAATTTGCTGGACTAATTTTTGCAAAAGAAAATAGCTCTGGCGAAAATTCTGAATTATTTGTTTTTTGTTTAAATGTCAAAACACTTGCTGAATATTCTTCTCCTAATTGTATTTCTTGTGCTGGTAGTTCGTATTCTGCAATAACATTATTTGTAATATTTTTAATCATAAAACCTTTTAATATTAATTTACAATTTTTATCGTTTTTCTTAACCATCAGAGCATTTTCTGCATCTTTTTCTACTGACCATTCCTCGTTATCCATAACCCCATAGCAATTTAAGTAAGTACCTTTTAAAACAAATTTGTTACTCATTATTTTTTGGTATATGTCTTCTTTTTGATCAATTTGCAAATCTAAACTCGCCGCAACATTAATATTTTGGCTCACTGCTACTGGCTCATATTTTTCAGTAGATAATTCATGATTGTCATTTGCACCTCGCTTACAACTCATAACCATGGCTGCAGACAACAAAGAAACAAAAGACATAGAATATAATTTATTCATATTAAAACCTCTATTTTTAATTTTTAAGATTGATTTTATTTCATTTGCGCAAAATCAAGCTTTTTAACGGCTGGGTGATTTCATAGAACAAAATAATTTTATGATCAAGGTCATTTATTATTAAAATTATTATATTTTAAATATCATTTTTTTATATTTCAATAAAATCACATAATAATTAAATATATTTTAACAAATAACCTTGGTTATTTAATTACAATAAATTACCAATTAATTTTGTGCATTTATAAAATCGTATTTTTTCACAACGTATCTTTAAAATTTTCGATCACTTCAACATTCGCTTCAGTGACATAATCGAGCTTTTTGAGTCTTTCTAAAGTTACTTGAATTGTTATGTTTTTTGGAATTTTAACTAAAAAGTATCCCAAATTTGGATAGCTTTTCACAACTTCAAATGATTTTTCCTTAAATTCAGAATTGTTTTTTGTTTTGACAATAATAACTCCGCTAAGGATCCCAAAATTTTCAGTGGAGTCATTGTAAACAATTTGATTGTTATAATTTTGCTTTTTTTCAGATGCATTCTCAAGAACTTTGTAAACAGAAAAGTTTTTCATTGTTAAAACTAAATTTGAATTATTTTGTAAAGAGGATCCATGCTCTTCTGTCTTTAATTTCTTTAAATTTGCATATAATTGCGGATAAACTGTATATTTAGTTCCACCTTGCGTGAAGGTTTCACCTTTATTATATTTTTTTAATACTTCTTTTTGTTCGCTCATTTCTTCTTCAATACTTGGTGTTTTAATCAGTTTTTCACTTGCAAAAGCAGTTGTTACAGAGACTGAAGGAAGTAATAGACTAGCTATTATTATAATAAGTTTTTGTTTCATATAATCTCCTTTATAATCATTTCAGAAGAAATTAATGTCCAGAAATTTTAATTCTCCAGCCCTTAAAAGTAGCATCAGCTTTATGCAAACCTGTATTAATAATTCTAATTTTCCAATCACCAGAACTGTTTTCACCATAAAATGCATTTGACTGAATTTGCATATCAACTATATTTCCATTTTTTGAAAACGCATTAGCAACATTCCAAATAATACTTTTAGTTCCACTTGGTGAAACCAACTCAATTGCTACATCACCTATATATTTACTATCAATAGAAGTCCTAATTTGGACATTTTCAATAATTAGAGAATTATCTTTTGCAATAGTAATGGCTGATTCATAGCCTTTTACGTTACCTGCTTTTACTACAACATTATTAACTTCTTGTGAACTTTTTATCCAATCTTTTTCAACATATTCAGCTAAATTAATATTATAATTTTTTGCTAATTTTACAGCTTCAGCCACATTAATTCTGCCAAATCCATACCAATTAGAAAAATGGAACCCAGCGTCATTTGTTACCCAACCTAATTCAGCTTGATAAGTTTCGCCATTATCTAAATTCATTTTGACGCCTGAAAAATCGGGATCAACCATAGTTGCTGTTTTTGCCAAAATATATTTTACATCACGCCAGGTTAATTTAGGATTAGCTTCTAAAATAAGAGCAATACTTCCTGAAGTAACAGGAGTCGCTGAGGATGTTCCATTCATTGAATTTGTATAATTTCCATCTTTATTTTCTGCTACATCACACGAATTAAACTCATTTCCAATTTCTAAAATTTGATCTTTCTTGGGATTATCAATGACTTTACTTGAACCATATTTTTTACCGCTGACATCTGTAGTAAAAATAGCGGGTTCACCTAAACTAGGTCTGTATTTGCTCCAATCTACAGTTTCATTTATTTTCTTTAATTTTTCTTCAACCCAAGCTTTATTTTTTCCATATTCTCCCCCAGGAGCGCTGATCCATAATGAAGAGCCTGTTGTTGAATAAGAGGATCTTTTCCCTTGCGCATTTAATGCTCCAACTGTTATAACTTCTGCTAAAGTATTTTCAAAATTCATATTAGAATTTTGACAAGATAAATTATATTTATTAGCACTATCACAAGCAGATCCTGAAAAAAATCCTAAACTCTTGAATCCATTCCCCGCTGCTTTTACATATACAGCGCCTTTGCCATTTCGTAATGTTTTTGTTCCTAATTTAAATGCTTCAACCGATGCTTTTACCGATGGTGTATCTTCTTTAATTTGACTAACATTATTAAAACCGTAACTCATGCTAAAAATATCATTACCTTTAGAAGCATCAGAACCACCAAGCGAATCCATAAAATTCTGAAAATTTTGTGCTTCTGATTGGATCACATTATATCCCGATAAGTGTGTTCTTGGTGCAACCCCAGAGCCACCAAAACCTAAATTACTTCTCATTCCAATTATGCCTGAAACCATAGTCCCATGGTCTCTGTCATCGTCTGCCGTGGGGGAAGGATCATTTTTTGCCAAATTATTATTTCTGAAATTCATAGACCAAGTTTTTGATTTATTAATTTCATTTTCAATATTTGGTTGTAAAGACGGATGAGAAATTTCAAGACCAGAATCGACTACTCCAACATATACTCCACTGCCACTTAAACAATCATTTTTAAGAACTGTATAAACGTTGATATCTTCTCCAGCTTTTCCTACTTCAGAAGCATATGCTGTTTTACCTGAATTGTATAAATGCCATTGGTATTTTCCTAATGGATTTTTTGAGTCATCTAAAAGATCTGTACAAAATTTATCATCATCTTTTATTTTATCTGAGTCACTTATTTCATCAAGTATTTCAGGAGTTTTCTTCAACGATTCAATTAAACTATCATTTTCTGATTTATTTGCTTGAGAATTATTCGACTGCCCACATGAAGACAAAAATGAAACTGCTAAAGTTGAAAATATTAACAAATTTTTTGACTTTATCGTCATAATTTCTCCTTAAATTAATGCGAAAATGATAATTTAACTAAATAATTCACATTGGTTTTTTAAAGTTTTCTAATACTTCGACATTAACAATATTTTTTCTATCGCCGTCAACTGTGATGCCTGCAGGATTAATAATTTTTAATTTATCTATTGCTTCTTTAATCTGCATTGTTTCAGGGTACTTAACTACATATAAACCTAACTTTTTATATGCTTTAACAATTTTATACGACGCATTTGGTAATTTAACTTTACTTGCTTCTGGATCAATTTTTATAATTAAATTTCCAGTTATAACAGCAAATTTTTTAGTTTTATTATTAAAAGCAACTTTAAAATTATCATTACTATTATCAGTTAATTTAGTTTGGTTATTTTCATTTTTAGAAGTAACAACCCTGTCATTTAAATAATTGCCTTTAACTTTTTTTGAATCCTTTGACTCATAAAATATTTTAAAAACACCTTTATCTAAAAGAACTGTTTTAGGCGCATTTACATTGAGATCTAAAGTTTTTGCACCACTTTCTTGATCGTTAGAAAAGTCATTTATGGAGTCTCTTCCTGACGATGCTTTCAGACCTTTATAAATGACATAATTTGCCCCACCTTGCACAAAACTTTCTTCAACGGCAAGACTTTTCTTTATGTTATCAATTAATTTCTTTTCTTCATTTATTTTATTTTTTTCAACATCAGAGAAATTGTTTTCATTAGAAAACAATGACTGTGAGTCATCAGAGGCAAACGTTTTTTGCGCTCCTAAACTTGATAATACTAATGAACTCAAATATATTAATACATTTTTATTTTTCATAAATATTTCCTTAAGAATTGCTTTGTGTATTATAATAATCTTCAAAAGTTCCATTATTATAATGGAACTTTATTCCCTGAAAATTGCAAACGAATTCCTTTAAAGGTAACATTTTTTGCATGAAGTCCTGTATTTATAATTTTTACAGTCCAATTTCCTGCACTATTTTCCCCGTAAAAAGCATTACTTTGTATTGGCATTTTTACTAAATTTCCATTACTAGAAAAGGCATTTCCTACATGCCAAATAATACTCTTTGTTCCACTAGGCGAAGTTAATTCAATTGCAACATCTCCTATATTGTCGCTATCTATTGAAACTTCAGCGCGCACTGATTCAATTTTAACATTATTTGGTTTATTAACTGCTTTTATATTATAAACTAATCCATGAACTCCAACTGGAACATCTAACGAAGTAGAATAACCATTTGCAGGATGCCAAGGCATTTCAAGATAATTACCTAAATTAACACTGTAGTATTTTGCCATCTTTACAGCTTCTGCAACATTAATTCTACCGAATCCGTACCAATTGGAAAAATGAAATCCAGCTCCGTTTGTTACCCATCCATCTTCAGCTTGATAATCTTCTCCTGTTCCAATCTTAATTTTTACTCCAGCAAATTCAGGATCTACTTTAGTAGCAGTTTTAGCAATAATATATTTTACATCTCTCCAAGTTAAATTTGGATTAGCTTCAAGAATTAATGCTAAACTGCCTGAAGTAACAGGAGTTGCTGAAGAGGTTCCATTCATAGTGTTTGTATAATTAAAATCAGGATTTAATAATTTACCAGAGTCATCAGTTGCAAGTCCTGCATTAAAGGAATTCCTAATATTAAAAATATCATCTAAATTAAATTCACTTTCATAACTGACTAGCTTACTCATTCCATAACGAGAGCCCATAACATCAGTTGTTACTATTGCAGGTTCACCTAAAGTAGGTCTTAAATTATTCCAATCGACACTTTTACCAAACCTTTGATAGTTTGAATCTATCCAGTCTTTATCAAAACCGAATTCTCCTCCAGGAGCACTTATCCACAAAGATGAACCTGTGGTTGAATAACTTGTTTTCTTTCCATTTGCATTTAATGCACCAACTGTAATGACTTCAGGAATAGAATTATCTGTATTCATATTTGAATCTTGACAAGAAACTTTTAACTTAACAGCCATAGAACAAGCAGCTACACTTGCAGGGTCTCTTCCTAATTTAGTAAATCCATTCCCCGCAGCTTTAACATAAAGAGCACCTTTTCCATCTCTTAAATGTCTCACACCATAACGATATGCCGTAATAGCTCCTAGAGTTATGGGATCATCTGGTGAAATTTGCTCTATATTATTATCTCCATAACTCATATTAAAAATATCGTTACCTTTAGACTCATCTGCACCGCCAAGAGAATCAACAAAATTTTGAAATTGTTGAACGCCTGCTTCTGCTTGTATAATATTATATCCAGCTAGTTTTGCTCTTGGTGCAACACCCGATCCACCAAAACCTAAATTACTACGCATAGCGATTATACCACTGACCATAGTTCCATGATCTTCGTCGTCATCTGGAATTGGATATGGATCATTTGGTAATAAACGATTATCTCTAAAGTTAATTGATTTAGCTTTTGAATTATTCTCTACATTTTTCTTTAAAGAAGGATGCACAACTTGTAAACCTGAGTCGACAACTGCAACACTGACTCCCATACCGCTATAGCAATCATCTTTTAAAACAGTATCAACATTTATATCTTCTCCTTCCGTTCCAGCAGAAGATGCAAACGCATTTTGTCCAGTGTTTTTCAAATGCCATTGGTATTTGCCCAATGGATTTTTAGCTTCATCAGATAAATCTGTACAATGTCTTTCAATAGTCGTATTTTGATTTGCAGAAATTATCCCTTCTGCATTATTACTCCGTTCAGACTTTCCACAGGATGACAAAAATGAAACGGCAAAAACGGAAACAGAAAATATCGCTAAATGTTTGCCATTTAAATACATAAAATCTACCTCATTATTGAGTAATTATTATATTTTTTATTCTTTGTATTGACTGAATAGCCAAACTACAAAAAACTTTTTTAATTGTCAAACTTTTCTTTAATATTATTTAATAATTATATTTATTTAAATTTTTATAATTTTTGGTAACCTTTAATTTAGAAGATATTAGTAAATAGATATACCATATTTAACAAGAAGAATACGGATAAATATAATTTACAAAAAAATAAAAATTAGTTTTTAAAATATAAAATATATTTTTATCATTTTTTTTAAATTGTATAATTCAATTTTTAAGATCTTTCTTTAAAAGAAGAAAAAACTAAACTTTTTATATTTAATGAAAAATATACTACCATACAATTAAGTCAACTTTTTCATCATTATTATCATGTGGTAAATAATCAAACAAAAAATTTTCTGTAGGTAAACAAAAAATAGTTGTAATTTTTTCACTATTCATTCGAATAAATCTGTCATAATACCCTTTTCCATAGCCAAGTCTGTAACCATCTTTTGCAGCAGCTAATCCAGGTAGAAAACAAATCATGGGAGGCATAGAAGAATTATATTCAAAACAGTGCTCTTTACTTTTTTCCTTTATCCCATATTTATTAACAGAATAATCTTTATTTCCATCACCATATTCAAACCATAATAACTGGTTATTGTCGTCTGAAAAAGGAAATAACCACTCTTTTGCAGCAAAACGTGAGATATTAAGCTCAGATTTTATTGGAAAAAATGATGCCAAAAAAATTTTTTTAGTAGATATCTGATCTCTAAGATCTTTTTCTGAAATTTTTAATAATTCAAGCGCACGAAAAAATTGTCTTGGCCCCCAATTCGCATCTTCTGATTTTGCTTGCAAATTTTCTCTTTCCAAGAGCAAAATTTTTCTTAATATCTTCTTTTGTTCAGCTATAGGCAAGTCAACCTGTTTATCTATAAGAATATCTTTTAATTTTCTCATTTGTATCTTGTCGCCTCCTTTTAATTAGAATAACCTATAATTTGTTTGTAAACCTGTCTTAAGGAGATAATCCATGGCTTTATCAGAAACTCTAGTAAAAATGTCACCCGTAAAAGGTGAGTATTATCTTGTAGAAAGAGATAAAATTGATGACTTGTATCGCAACGCTGGTCATAGCGATGAAGACGAAGTGCCTAACTTTATCACTATAGATGGAAAAGAATGCCTATTTACGGAAAATTTTATTGAAAAAGATGGTAAAGAATATGAAATAGTCATGGTTGCTAATGGTTTTTCTTGGGAAGACATCATCATTTATGATGAAGATGAATAATTTTTAACCATTATCTCTTTTCCTTCCTTACCATATCATAAGAATAAAAATTTCCTACAGGCAAAATTTTCTCTTTTTGTTTGTCAAAATAATGATTAAATATTGTTGATATTAATAGAAAACAACTACATAATTTTAACTAATAAATTAATATAAAGAACATGAAGTTATGAAAACTATTAAAATCAACTGCAAATTTAAACTAATAATCATTAGTCATTTAACCCTATTTCTATTTGTAATAAGTAGTAGTGCAAGTCCACAAGCTGAACCAGAAAAAGATAACAAAAGTTTCATTAAAATTGATGGTGATGCTGAACCCGCTAGTTTAGCAGATATCCCACTTCCTAAATATGATTATGACATAGATTCATTTGATAGCGGATTTAATCCTCATAAAGAATTGATAAACTTATTAGACAGACCTGACGAATTAACAGGAATGAATGATGCGAACTTTATGTTGGAATTTCCTATAGAAAAATAAGGAAAATATATGCTAAATGATATTTTTTTAATGTATCGAAACGGCGAAATTATTCCATTTATTATTCTAGCATTTGTCTCGATTGGTTATATCATAATTTTTGAAAAATTCATTATTTTACAATTTGTCTATCGCATTAATTTTGAAAAATTTAATACTACAATTAAAAAAATGCTTGCAGCTAATGACATGGAAAGAGCAAGAAACTTTACAAAAGCAACTTCAAAAACAGCAGTACCAATGTTAACTCTAAAAGCTATCGATGCTTACGAAAATGATCCCATGCGTGTTAGAGCAACTGTTTCAGAAGAAAGTTTACGCTTCTTTCCACGCATTAGAAGACGAATTAACCAACTTCCTAATCTTGCAGCTGCAAGTGTTTTATTAGGAGCTATAGCAACTGTCCAGGGAATTTGGAGCTCATTCCGTATGGTAGAAGGTTTAGAACTCGGTTTAAAAAGTTTTGCTTTTTCAACTGGCCTTTCCCATGCATTGTTACCTTTAGCAATTTCTTTGGTTTCAGCAGTTCTATTAATGGTTCCTTTTGGAATATTAGATGCCATTGCTTGGCGACTAGAAGCCGAAATGGAACATAGTTTGTGTGTAGTTTTAAATATTTTATCACCAGAAATGCAACCCATGTTTACTGGAGGAGCATCGGTAGCTACTAATCAAGAAGAATCAGAAAACTTTTCTCGAAGTAATTTAGCTAGCGACAATACGAGCGAAAGAATGGAGGCGAAAGGAAAGAAAGATGATAGTGCCGATGCGGGTCTACAAGAGGTTCCTGACGAAGAAGAAATTATCTAGTTACTCTTGGACATATTGGGGTTTTGCACTCATTACCACAATTGGCATTGGGTTTCTTTTTACTGTGGTTGAATTATTAAAAACACATGATCGTCGTGTAGTTTTTTACAACTTAAAAACTTTAAATACAGAAAATAATAAAATTTCTTCCGTAAATAACGAAACATATTTAACTAATGATTCTCCTGTTTTTGTTTTTATTAGAGATAGCGTATTATTTGGAACTTTAAAAAGCGTGAAAGCTCCTGCTCCTAATGATGATCTTCTCATACTTGGAAAAGACTGGAAAGCAGAATTTAATAGCAAAATAAATTTTTATAAAAATAAAAACAAAGTTTTTCCAAGCACTGTTGTAGGAATTATGTTTGATTCTGAATTATCTTATAATAAAGTAGTTGAAAATTTTCAAACTATTTATGAGTTAATTGAGCAGCAAAACCAAAAGAATAGTTATTCTAAAAAAATAAATTCTCCTTCTATTGTTTTATTAAATTTGTATCAGAATAATTGAGGTAATTATGTTTACCCTAGCTACAAAAAAATTTGGTGTATGGAAGGAAGAAAGAGCAATAAATGTTATAAACTATAAAGTCATGTCAAGACAATTTTTATTTTCATTAGCAATGGCTGCTTTTACCAGCTTTATCATTTTTATAATTGCTTTAAAAATAAGAGAAGAATTTTTTATTTTTGAATCTGCATCTAAGAACTATAATAATTTAAGCCAATTAAAAGCTTTAAAAAAAGGATTTTTTATTAAAGAAAGAAAATCGGCAATTACAATATTTCTATCTACAGATAAAGAAAATTCTAATATGAGAATTTTCTTTGAAAATGGTAAATCATTTGTTTTACCGAGAGATGGACAAAAATTTCTTGAATATTTTGAAGATAAAAGAAAAAATATTATGCTAACAGCATTATTAATAAGAATTCCAGATTCTTCAATTTCACGAGTAAAAATATGGACTGATAGGACTATATCTTTTCAAGATATTAAATACGTTATGAAAGTTTTTTCACAATTTGGTTATGACGACTTTGACATCGCGGTTGAAAGGTAGAAAATGCCAGACAACAAGAAAAAAATTTTGAATCAAAATACATTCCTATTCCTGCAAGTATTTCAAACAGGAGCCTTACAATTAGAAAAAAAATTAAAAATTGATTCTTTATTTATGCGAAAAATAAAATTAGGCGATACTGCAAAATGCGATTTATTTATTCCATTTGCACGAACACTATTAGAAATGGTTCTTTTTAAAATAGGAAGAAATAAAGTAGATATTGTTTTAGATCCCAGACTTGATGGCTTTTTATCTACTGGCAATAAATTTGGTAGCTTTAAAGAATTTACTTCACCAAGAGGATCGTTGTTACAATTAACATCAATTGAAGATCCCTTAATTGTTTCTTTAGATTATGGATCAAGAGGAAAAATTCAATTTAATGGCTTTGATATAACTTTTAAAATAGAAAAAGAACAAGCCATAAAATACTCTCCAAAAGTCCAAAAACTTGAAAGAAATATTTTTCAAATGCCAGAATTTGATGTTCCAATTGAAAGAAAAGTTATTCCTATTAGCATAATTGCCACTGGTTTAGCTTTTGTACCAATTATCTTTTGGTTACTTAAAGCGCCACTGGAACCTTCAGCTGGGATCATTAATTTACCAGACGAAATTGCAATAAAATTTATTGCACCAGAAAACATTAGGTTACTTCCTTTTGTCTATAAAACAAAATATGACTCTAGTGATAATAAAAAATTAGCAATATTTTGGATTTTCGAGCTGCTAAAAAGATGGGAAAATGCAGAAAATGGCAAACCCTCAGAATCAGTCATTCCATTTTTACAAAATGCTCATAATTATGTTGATGAAACTATTAAAATTGAAGATTGGGAAAGATTTATTTATGAAAACAATATTTCATTAGATGTGTATAGAACTGCAAAAAGCTCGGACCGTTATTATTCTTTTTTGAAACCTTATCCCTATTTTACAAGCCCTGTTTCTGGGATTAACGGAGGATCACAATATACAGTCCTTTTAAAACGAATTAAACAACTAGAAAAAACAGATCAAGCAATCATTGAATACCTTGAAGAAGAACATGAAATTCTCAAAGAATTTTATGCAGAAAAACATAAAGCTAGAAAATTAGGAATAGTTGCTCCTCCTTCAACTGGACAAGTATTGGGGCCTCAACCAGATAAATCATTTATAAATGAATTTAAAAATTTTAAAGAAGCGGAACGTGAAGCTGAAGTAGCAGAAAATTCAGAATACCGTAAAATATTATTTCAACGGTATTTGCAAAATTCAAATAATAAAAATTCAATTATTTGGATATCACAAAATAGCCTTATTATTCCTTCTGATTACAGGAAAAACAATAAAAATATTAATTTTGATTTTCAATACAATAATATGATGCACAATGCGTATTATTCGGTAGGAATATTTAAAATTCCTCCCCTTCCTCCCCCTAAAGCAACTATTGATACACAAATGGTAGACTTTGTCATTTTCAATAAAAAAGAAGAAATTAGGTCATGCTATAATTCTGCAATTAGAAAAAACCCAAATTTACAGGGTAATATGACTGTCAGTTGGAAAATATTAGAATCTGGTAAAGCAGCCGATATCTCGATAGTGGAATCAAGCATTTTTGATAAAAATTTGATAGCCTGCCTTGAATCAAGACTTTTGGTCTGGAACTTTCCTAAACCAAAAAATGGATATGTAACTGTTACTTATCCTTTTCAATTTATAATCACAAAGAAAAAATGATTGGACTTTAAATGGATTCGAATTTTCTAAAAATCATCCCGCTTGGAGGCTGTGGGGAAATAGGGATGAACATGACAATATTAAATGTAGCAGATAAACATTATTTTATTGACTGTGGTGCCTTATTTCCTGACGCTTCTCATGTTGGTGTCGATTTAATTTTGCCTGATACGAAATATATCGATGAAAATCAAATTCAACCAGAAGCTTGGCTTATTACTCATGGACATGAAGATCATATTGGTGCATTACCTTATATTTATAAAAAATATCCTGCTCCAATATATGGAACAGAATTTACAATAGAACTCATAAAATCTAAATTTGAAGAAGCTGAAATATTTGATGCTATATTTAATGTGTGGAATTATTTTGAACCTGTGTATTTTAGAAATCTTAAAATGACAGTTTTTCCTGTAAATCATAGTATAGCACAGGCTTCAGGTTTTTTTATTGAAACGAAACTTGGAAATGTTTTACACATGGGGGATTTTAGAATTGATAAAAATCCACCAGAAAAGACAATGACTCATGATAATATTAAAGCAGTCACTGAAGGTAAAACTGTTTCTTTAATGATGAGTGATAGTACAAATTCCTTTCAATTAGGTGCTGATCTAAGTGAAGCAGATGTTTCTCCCCAATTAATTGAATATTTAGAGAAAGAAAAAGGAGTTGTTTTAATTGCTACTTTTGCTAGTAATATATGGCGTTTGCAAAGTATTTTAGAAGCAGCTTTTTTAACTGGAAGAAAAGTAACATTCATTGGTAAATCATTACTAAAAAATATAGAAATAGCAACTAGATTAAATTTAATAAATATTCATAATAATGTTTTAATAGATACTTCTGAAATTAATTTACATCCACGAAATGAAATATGTATTATTTCTACAGGGAGTCAAGGAGAATCATTTTCTGGTCTTCATCGTATTGCATGGAATAATATAAGTGAATTTAAAATTAGCGAACATGATACTATTATTTTTTCTTCGCGTATGATTCCAGGGAATGAAAAACAAATTGAAAGTTTAGTTACTCAATTTACTAGAATTGGTTGTCGTGTCATAACAGCAAAAGAAAATAACGCTATTCACGTTAGTGGGCATGGCTATCAAGAAGATTTAATTAAATGTATTGAAACAGTTAAACCTAAAGCTTTTTTACCTGTTCATGGGACTTATCGCCATTTAAAAAAACACAGAGAAATTGCTATCGCCTGTGGTGTTGAACTTGAAAACGCATTTTTAGCAGAAAATGGGGATGTGGTTATTGTAGGCCCTAAAATTATGGGTGTCGTCGACTCTGTTCACAGTGGGCGAGACTACGTTTGCCCAGGTGGTATTTTTTCACAATCCAGTCAAATTTATAAAGACAGAATTGCGCTTGCCCATGGTGGTATCGTGGTTGTTAATATGAATTTTGAAGAAAATAATTATAATTTAGTCAGCGATCCTGTAGTTGTTGTTAAAGGTGTCCCGCTAGACAATAAAGAATTTGCAAAAAAAATTCCAATGATTTTTAATAATGTATTTGATTTGTGTGCCAAAAAAAGAACATTTTCTGAAGAAATTTTGCAAGAAGATATGCGTGTAGCTGTCAGGCGGTTTATTGAAAAACGTTTAAATTTCAAAACAAATGTTTTGATTATTTTTCAGCATCTCTGAACAAATTTCTGAGTAAAAATAAATTCCCATTTACAAAATAATATTCTTCCGTTTTATATTTTAAATAAGTATTTTAAAATAATTTAAGTTAATTTATAAAATAAACATAAATATTTCTAATTTTAATAAATTATTTATTTATAATTTGCAATTTATAATTTTTCATGTATTTAAATTATATAATCAAAATTTCAAATATTTAATAAAAGGATTATCTATGAAAATAAGCAAATACAGACGTATTTTTTTATTTAATTCTATGTATATAATTTTATTCATCAGTTTTTCTGAAGCATTTGCGCGAAAAAAACAAAACATGGAAACAACTACCTTTAAATTTAGTCAAAATGATAAGTATATTATTATAGAATCCTATACAGATGATATTATTCATATTGAATCAGGTATTAATAACCAAAATGAAATTAAAATACCTTTATATACAACTCCCATGATTGCAAATCCAAAAGCATTTAAAGGAGCTGAGAAATTTCTAAAATCAGATAATAAAATTGAAACCAACAATTTATCAATGACAGTCAGTTCAGATCTTTGCATACAATTTTATAATAAAAAACTTGCTTACTCATTAGCAAAAATTTGTGCTGAAAATTTAAACCAACAGACTAAAAATTTAAAAATATTTTCTGACCAAAATAAAAATGCATATGGTTTAGGACAATACTTTTATGATCCAAATACTGCTAATGGGGATTGGATTGGAAGAAAATGGGAGCCTGGTGAATTTGGAAATTCTTTTTCAGGTTTTTCTGGCGGGGCTAATTCAAAAATTCAATTTCCAATTTTATATGCATTAGGAGATCAGAAACAAAATTTTGCTGTATTTATTGATAGTCAATATAAAATGGGTTGGGACTTTACAAACAAAGAGAGTTGGAATGTTTCTTTGTGGGGAGAACAAATTCGTTACTTTATAATAGCTGGGAATAATTTAGAAGAATTAAGGCAAAAATATCTTTCTTTAACAGGAACACCAACTGTCCCTCCTAAAAAAATGCTTGGACTTTGGGTCAGCGAGTACGGCTACCACAATTGGGATGAAATTAATTATAAATTGAGTCATATGCGCGCTCATAAATTTCCTGTTGATGGCTTTGCTTTAGACTTATACTGGTTTGGCGGAACTCAAGGAATGGGAACAGTAGCATTTGATCCCAAAAATTTTCCCAATGCAGCACAAAATATAAATCAATTTAAAGCACAAGGTGTTGAATTTATCCCCATTCAAGAATCTTATGTAGCCGAATCAGCATTAGCTCCTAATGCCACTAAAACAGATTATGAAGATCTATCAACGCGTTGTTTCTTTGTTAGACAAAATAATAAAAATTGCATTCCTTCATATTTTAAAAATACTTGGTGGGGAAGTGGTGGAATGATTGATTGGACTAATGATAATGCTGCTGATTATTGGTTTGAAAAAAAAGAAATTCCATTAATTAAATTAGGAATTAATCAATTCTGGTTAGACTTAAATGAGCCTGAAATGTATGATGCAAATGCATATTATTCTGGAATTATGATGAATGGTATCTTAAAAAATAGACATGCCGATGTCGCTAATTTATATGCATTTAAATGGATTGAAAGTTTATACCGTGGTTATCAGAGTTCTGAATTTCAAAATCGTCCTATATTTATGAGCAGAGCAGGAGCTCCAGGTATACAACGCTTTGGGGCAGGCATGTGGTCAGGAGACATAGGAGCAAATTTAGGGGGCTTAAAAGCTCATATTAATAATCAAATGAATGTTTCTTTAAGTGGGATTGATTTTTACTCTGCTGATACAGGTGGATTTCATCGAAATGTTTTTGATGGTAACAATATTCAGAAACTCTATACTATGTGGTTTGCAAACGCCGCCGTGTTCGATTTTCCTGTTAGACCTCATACTTGGGTGGGAGAAACAGAAAATTCAGAAACAACCCCCTCTCTTATTGGCGATTTTTCAGCAAATAAAGAAAATATTATCCAAAGATATGTTTTGTCACCTTATTACTATTCTTTATTTTATCGCGCACATTTGTATGGTGAAGCCGTTATTCCACCACTCGTTTCTGTTTTTCAAAATGATGATGAAGCTAGGAAAAATAGCAGTGAAAAAATGATTGGAAAATACCTTTTAGGAAGTACAGTATATCAATACTCCGACCCCATTCGTAAAAACATTTATTTACCAGAAGGGAATTGGTTAAATTTTCACACTTTAGATGAAGTTACAAAAAGTGGGAAAAAATATATTGATTTTCCAACATATATTAATAACAAATTTAAAATTCCTTTATTCATAAGAGAAGGTGCGATAATTCCACAAATGTTTGTCGATGAAAACACCCTAAATATTTCGGGTTTAAGAAAAGACGGTAGTAATAAAAATAGTAATGAACTCATTCTTAAAATTTTTCCAAGTACTAATGAAACAAATTTCACTCTTTATGAAGATGATGGCGAAACGATTGAATATAAAACTTCTTTCTTTTCTCAAACTGTTATCTCCCAAAAAAGATCTGGAAACTTAATTAATGTCAACATTAGTCCTACTAAAGGTATGTATAAAGGAAATACAACAGTAAGAAACATTCGTATAGAAATAGCTTTACCAAATGATATGGTAACTGCTGTAAATATGGATAGTTTAAAGGTTCTACCTTGCAGTGAAACAATTCAAAGTAATTGTTGGCAAGAAAAGTCAAGAAATTCATACGAAATAAATTTACAAAATGTAAATAAAAGAAAAAATACAGAATTTATTTTTACTGTAATTCAAAAACAAAATAATTATTCACAATATAACTTTACTTGTTTAAATGGACAAACAAGCATTGGAGAGTCAATTTATATTGTTGGTAATATTCCTGAATTAGGAAATTGGGACATAAAAAAAGCGATAAAACTAAACCCAGTTGAATACCCTACCTGGACACAATACATTACTAATATTCCAGCAAATAGTAAAAATATTGAATGGAAATGCATTAAAAAAAGCGACGTTTTAAATAATGTCCTGCAATGGCAAAATGGAACAAATAACCGTTTTAGCTCAAAAGCTGGTGGCTATGAAGGCAATTTAAACGCTAGTTTTTAATAAAATTATTGCCTTTTATTTTCTTGATCCATAAATCCGATTCGGCAAAATTTTCCTTTAATTCTATTTCATTTTTATCGATATAAATAAAAATAGGTATACAAATGAAAATTAAAAGAAGTGTTAAACGAATCATATTTATAGTTTTATGCATAATAAGAATGAAAGTGCATGCAGCCTCTAATAATGAATCATCTGCAGGAGCATTAGTCGCTTTATTTCAACCTGATTATGGAAAATTTGCAACAATTGCTAGTAATGCAAATCAACCAACATTTCCTGCAAATATGCTCCTTATTGGAGGCGATGCCACATTCATGCGAAAAGGTTTTTTTACAGGTGGCCGCGTCATGTATGGCAGCACAACCACAAGCAGTGTCAGTACATCTGCAAGTACATATGAAATTACAAATTTTGGTTTAAAGTCAGGATATGGTGTCGACCTGTCCTTTATCGATTTTAAAATAGGTTCCTTTTTTGGAATTGGGAACTTAAATTTCACAACAGTCAATG
>CAYSZE010000288.1:0-5671 GCA_964435255.1 uncultured Oligoflexia bacterium | reverse complement strand
TATAGAATTCTAGCTCTAAATATTCTTGTGAATATACTGCTATTGTTCCATTAAATTTAACATCACAATTTTTTAAAGCTTCAGAAATCTCGCCAAAGACATTCTTCTTTTTAAAGGCACCCACTAAATCAAAACCTAATTTTACAAGAAATGGTAAAAAGCATGAAATTTATGAAATTCTTTACAAAAAATGGCGGAGAGCGAGGGATTCGAACCCTCGGTACCCTAACGAGCACGCCTGATTTCGAATCAGGTACATTCAACCACTCTGCCAGCTCTCCTTGCATGGTTGTTCAGAGAGTTGATTAACATAAGATAAATTAAGAAGGCAAATAATACTAACGGGAAGTTTTACGGCTGCTAGAAGAAGCTACTTTTTTAGCTTTTGTATTCTTAGCTTGAACAGCTAAGTTTTTAACTTTCTTTTTGCTTTTAGAAAAAGATGATTTAGATTTCTTAGAAGAAGTCTGTTCAGAAGCCTGTAACTTTTGTTTTTTCAATGAAACATGATGAGCTTGTTTTTTTGCTACCATTTTCTTAGAAGTAAATTTATAGGAAGTCAATTTATCATATTGCCCCGTTCCTAAGGAAATAGGAATATATACGACTTGCCCTTTCCGCAATTGTCCATGGGCTTTTAATTTATTATTAGCATGTAAAAGTGATGCTTGCGAAACTTTATAACGCGCCGCAAAGGAAGCTAAAGATTCTCTCCTGTGTATACGAGCAGCAATGATGTATTTGTTAGAAGCCTCAGGCAAATGGTTAATAGCCATTAAAGCATTATCATACTGGCTGGCGGGAACTTCTAAATCAAATTTTCCTTCTGGCGTGGCATGAGCAGGAGGAGTGATTCCTAAACGCAATTCAGGATTCATTGCTTCCAAAATACTTTTATCTATTTTTAAACTACTAGCCAAATCTGTTAAAGAAATGGAGCGTTTTACTTCAATAATTTTTGATTGCGCTGGTAAAGGAGCATCTGTTGTGTCAAAACCAAATTTTTCTTGATTTTTAGCAATTATCATCGCCGCAATAAGCTTTGGAACATAATCGGCGGTTTCTTTATTGACAACCCCCATAGACGTTAATTCAAAAAAAGAGGAATCGGAACCATAGTTTTTAAGTGTTCTACGAACAAGGCCAGGCCCCCCATTATAGCTTGCCGCAGACAAATGCCATGAACCAAAGTTTGAATAAAGACGGGATAAATAATTTGCCGCAGCACGTGTCGATTTTTTTAAATCACGACGTTCGTCTAAATAATCATTAATGACCAAGCCATTTTCCCGTGCCGTTGCTGGCATAAATTGCCATAAACCCACAGCTCCCACATAACTGAGAGCTTTAGGGTTATAACCCGACTCGATCATCGATAAGTATTTTAAATCTTTAGGCAAACCATATTCTTCCAAAATTTTTTCCATTTCAGGCATCAAAGATCTGCCTCTCTTTAGCCAAACTATAAAATAATTTCTGCCCGTGTTGGTAAAATAATTTATCCATTGCAGCACTTGATGATTGATAACAACTGGAAAATCAAAGCCCGTTTTCTCTATCGTTGGGTAAACAACTTTAATATATTCATTGGTTCTCGCTTGTGCTAATGCTTTGTTTCTTTGGGTGATATTAGAATATTCATGCCCATATACAGCCAACCATTGCTTATCGAATTGTTGTTTCCAAGAATCATAGTAAAGATTATCATCACAAATTAGAGTGTTATCATTAAGTTCTGAGCTATTTATCGTTTGTGAAATACCTGAAAATTCATTGCTTTCTAATGATTCTAGAGTTAAGGCATCATCAGATGTCGTTAAAAATAAACTTTCGTTGATATCTTCTGTTTCATCAGGGTTCAAAACAATATTACTATCGTTTGACAACTCAAGATCTTCTTCAGGTTTTGTTTTTTTAATAGGTGCATAAGCTTGCGTCATTTTCAAATTTTGTTGTGAAAGAACTTTATCTTCCCTAACTTTATCAATCTTTTGTGCCTGCTGCTCACCTGTTGGACTTGATTGTTTTTTTCCTACTTCTAGTTTAGAAAATTGTGGTTTTTTTTCTAATGCTTTGTTATTTCTATGTATTTCAGAAACTTCAGCGGACAAATATAAATTTGATTGAGCATGATTAGAACTACTCTGACAACTGACTAGGAAAGGAAATATGACAAATGGGGCTATAAATCCACTTACAGTGAACCTTCTTTTCTTTGCTATTTCATTGCTGTCTTGTAGTAAGTTACTAATATTATTCAATTTCACCTTCTTGGCTCCATTTCATGACTGATACCCTATAGTTATCGGCATGACTGCTCTGCAATTTATATGTTACAAAAAATGTTGCGGTGTTGAAATCAACACATTCTTACATCATGTTTAGACTTTGACGAAAAGGGTGTCAATCTTGAAATATCTTCAGCAAAAAAGAAATTATCCTTTAGTAAAAATGACTTATGAATTAAATGCACCAAATGCTGCTTTTTCAGCCCCTATGCTTGAAAACTCCCAAAGTATTGGCCAAGATGCCATTGATTTGTCTGTAAAATACTTCATTGACCAAGAGAAACAAATAGAAATTCAGCAAAATAGAATTATAAAAATAAAACATTTAGGCCTTTTTTCCTGTCATTCCTGCACAAAAATCACAAAAAAATTATTTGAAGGTTTTTGTTTTCCTTGCTTTAAATACAAAGCTTGTGCAGACCGCTGTATAATAAGTCCACATCTTTGTCATTATATCAACGGAACATGCCGCGAACCCGCCTGGGGAGAACAATTTTGCTACCAACCACATTATGTCTATTTGTCCTTCACCGATAAATTTAAAGTGGGAATTACTAGAGAAACACAAATCCCGACCCGCTGGATAGATCAAGGAGCCACCTCTGCAATATTATTAGCAAAAGTAACATCTCGCAATCAAGCTGGAATATTAGAACATAAACTAAAAGAAGTTATTCATGATAAAAGCCATTGGTTAAATATGTTAAAAAATGGAAATAATAGACCCACACTTTCAGAAATAAAAAATATTCATACAAAAATATATACCTGGATTAAGGAAGAAAATATATTATCTGATGAAAAATTTAGAGCAAAAGTTCCTGGACATATAAATATCAAAACGAATATTACTTTATTTGAATCACCAGTAGCTGTAAATTTAGTGTATCCATTCCCTATTGAAACAAACAAATATAAATCAATAAATTTAGAAAAAACCGATGAATTTGAAGAAGAAATACTTGGCATTAAGGGACAATATTTGATTTTTAAGAGCCAAGTTTTTAATATGAGAAAACATGAAGGCTTCATTACCGACCTTGAAATAAAATAATATTACTTAAAAGATCCATAAACAGGAAATGAATTTGTATTCAGTATTTTCTCACAGTAATTTTCTCTTGTATGACAGACAAAAAAATTAGCTGTATATTTATTTGGCTGGTTTATATCATTATTTTTTTCAACTACCTGTTGTCTAATAAACAAACCCTGATCAGTATTAAATATATTATCAGCATAATAATTTAAGAATTTTTTTTGCCACAGATAGGAACCTTTATAAAAATAAAGAACATATCCATCTTTTGTTAAAGCATAACCTTCATCATTTTCATTAAACGAAATTCCTGTTATTTGTTGATTAATTTCTAAAATAGGCGTACAATAAGAAAGTTCAAAATTACATTTTTTTATTTCAGATGAAACCCAACTGTATCTACTATCTTTAATCTGCAGCACATAATAAAAGTCACCAATAAATGCGATATCTTTAATTTCTCTACCCTCAATTGGAAAAGTTTTAATATATTTATTATTCTCATAAATATCTATTTTATTATCTTTTCGTGCAACTAAACCAAAACCATTATCTGAAAAGGAAATACTAACAATATCTCCAGTCAATTCAGGAGTCACTATTGGCATACATTTTGCAGTTAAGATATTACAAGAATGAAGAGAATATTTTTTATCTTCTGAAAAATATTTTGCATGAAAAAAGAAATCTCCAGTATAGGATATAAGATAATGACTACTTGGTAGTTGAATAATTTGTCTTATAAATTCACCGTTTTCATAAAAATCTATTGTATTATCTGCTTTAAGAATAATACCTGTAGAGGCTGATGAAACTTGACTGATTAAAAGAAAATATGGAAATATATTTTTCAAAAACATAATTAAAAGTCCTTATAAAATTCATTACAAACTATCACAAAAAAAAATGGTAGTCATTGTATAATAATTATTTTGTAAAATTTTATGTAAATTTATTTTACTAATACTTTTATAAATTTAAATTCTAAAATTACCAAAAATAAAAAATAAGGCAAAATATAAAAATGACCAAAAATTTAACGCTTATGCATAAAAATTTGTGGTATAAAATAACTAAATTAATTAATTTAAATTAGAGGTTATAAAATGTTCACAAATTTTAAAGTTAATATAATTTTTCTAATACTGGCTATTCTCCCAAATACAAGTTATCCTTTAAAATTTAAAAAAGTAAAAGTTTATACAACAGATCGAATAAATCCAATAGTTTCCATCACCAACAATAAATTAACAGGGCTTAGTGGTGAATTTCTTATACAGTCAACAAAAGATATTATAGAAGAATTTGAATTAAATATTTTACCTTGGCCACGAGCACAAAGTGAAGGGCAAAAAGAAAAAAACGCAATTATTTTACCATTAGCAAGAACGACTGTGAGAGAAAAACAATATATTTGGTTAAGTAAGGTCTTTGATGATCCCGTCTGTTTTTTTACAACTACGACACAAAAGCCTATTGAAAGCAAAAATGATATTATTCGTTTAAATAAAATAGGAATTATAAGAGGTGGCGCTGAAGAATCATTTTTAAAAGAATTAAATGTAATCGAAGCTTTAGATGACTCGAAAGATCACCAAACTTTAATTTTAAAATTATACGCTCAAAGAAGTGATGCTATTCTAGCTGGAACATTAACAACGAAACACGAATGGCAAAATAACAATCACCCAACTGACAAAATACAATGTGGCAAACCTTATACTTACAATGCTCAATCTATAGCAACCTCTCTTAATAGTGAGGCTAAATTTATCCAGACAGTCTCTAACGCTATGGAAAAGTTTAAAAGAACTCCTAGTTACATAAACTTATTAAAAAAATATGGCATAGAAAATACTGACAAAAAAAGTACAATTAGAGAGGAACTCTTTAAATCAAAGTGAGAATAAGGAAAAATAAATGTATTTATTACTATATTTTTCCGATTTTTTTTCAGGTAATTCATAAAAAAAAAAGCATATATTACATAAACATGATTACTATTTATTAAATTCATATCATTTTAACAATTAATATAATTTATAAAATAAACACATAAATACAACATGTTACGCTAAAGAAAAAAACCTGACAATAGAATTTAAAAAAAACTCTATAATTATTAAATTAACATTAAAAATCCTCTTGAAAATAAAATAATAATTATTTATAAATTATTTTCCTTTTAGAAATAAAAAAATTATATATGCCAGTTAAGAGTTGAGAAAAAGATTGGAAGGATTGAAGAAGTAGCTCCAATTTGTTAAATAATTTTTGCGAAAAAAAAGTAACAAAGGAGCTACCAATGGATTGGCAGAACCAACTCATCACTGTTTACCTTACT
>CAYSZE010000287.1:0-21506 GCA_964435255.1 uncultured Oligoflexia bacterium | reverse complement strand
GTAAGGTAAACGGTGATGAGTTGGTTCTGCCAATCCATTGGTAGCTCCTTTGTTACTTTTTTTTTCGCAAAAATTATTTAACAAATTGGAGCTATTTCTTCAATCCTCACACTAATTTTCTCAACTCTTAACTGGCATATATACAAGGATCATTAGGAATTTTATAATTTTCACAAACATCAATGAAACTAAGCCGCCAACTTTCAGGAAATATTTTTACATGATGAGATATTTCAGTTGAATCGAACCAATCGAATAAAATAACAAATTGACTTTCTGAAGCTCTATAAACTCCATTTTCTATTTTTACATTAAATTCTTTAGCAATACTACTATTTCTTAACCATGAATAAGCAGCAACAAAAGGATCACAATTTGATATAATAATATCTTTTTTTATTTTTTCCCTAGTATTTTGTTTTTCTATATTTAAGGTCCAACCTTCTGAAATTTTGTGTTCATTTACTAATTGCGCTGAAGTCACTTCTGTATTTAAATTTACTTTAATGTTATTTTCTATGGCTTTTTCAAATAAACTTTCTGTTATTTTATAAACTCCATTTGATGGAAATACAATAGGAGAAACCAACTCAACATGAGCTATACTTATTATACCACCTTGTGCTTCATCTGGATTCATACCAACATAACTTGAAAAATGATAAAAAAATTCTTTCATATTCGTGTCAGAAAATAAATTATCAATAACTTTCTTATATGGAGTTATTGTTAATTTGGGAAATTTTAAGATAAGTCCAGTAGAAAGTGATTTAAGACCTAGTGTTATAGCACTAGGAGGATCTTGATAAAATATATTTTTTTCAGCAAAATTATAAATTGCTGACGCTATTTGTAATGCTTCATTTAATTCATTTTTTAATTTAGAATTTATTCCAGAAAAGTATTTAGTAACTTCGTCAAGACCAGGAGGAAGATACCAATTATTTCCATCACTGAAGTTTAAATGACATCCTGTCTCTACATTTAGTAAAGTAGGAACAGTAATATTTAGATCATTAAATAAACTAATTATTTCATTAGGCAATGAAATTAGTGTTGGACCAGTATCCCAAGAAAGCCCATCTTCGTTTGTATATTGAAACATTTTACCACCACATTTATTTGCCGACTCGAATATTTCAACATCAAAACCCTCTTTAGCTAGTAGACATGCTATAGATAAACCAGCAACTCCAGCACCAACAATTGCTACTTTAATAGTTTGCTCCTAATTTTTATTTGATTCTATAAAGACACATAAATTACTTATCACATTAATGTAACTGATTCAAGAAAATACTTAATTAGTATTTTATTTAAAATTAATTAAATATAATAATTTATAAATTTTATTTAATTATTAAAATATATAAAACATTTTCTAACTTGCATATTTATATTTCATATCTTATAATATAATTCTCTACTTATAATAAATATAAATGCAGAGGTATAATGGACATTAAAAAAATTTGATAATAAATGGTTGAAATTCTACTGTTGGAAAAATACTAGCTGAATTATTGTATTAAATGCTATAAAAAGAATTGGAGAACCAATTGATACCGCTAATACTATTTCCTTTTTTTTTAAATGAACAAAGTTCTTTCATTACTGGTCAAATTTTAACAGTAGATGGTGGTTTAACACAACTCAGAACACCACCAAAAATATAAAGAATATATATGACTAAATTACGAATTGGCATAGCTGGAGCAAGTGGTTTTATTGGTCAAGCAGCAATAAAAAAATTATCAGCTGACTATAATATAAAAGCTATATGTAGAAAATTACCTAAGCAAAAAGATAATCATGAAAATGTTCTTTGGTACTGTTGTGATCTCTATAACTTAAAAGAAGCGGAAATAGCATTTAAAGACTGCGATTATATTTTATATTTAATTCATTCCATGCAAAAAGGTAACAGATTAACCCAAAGTAGTTTTGATGACTTAGACCTTATTATAGCTGATAATGTCATGCGATCTGCTATTTTAAATAAAGTAAAACAAATAATATATATAGGAGGAATATTACCAGAAGTCAATTTGAATATTTCTAAGCATTTAAAAAGTAGAAATGAAGTAGAAGTCGTTTTATCTTGTGCAGGAATTCCTTTAACCACTATCAGAGCAGCCATCATTATTGGAGCAGAGAGTAGTTCATTTCAAATATTATATCGTTTGATAAAAAGATTGCGTTTTATGGTAACACCTAAATGGACTAAATCTTATTCACAACCCATAGATGTTAACGACGTTATTGAATTTATATACTGTTGTATAGGTAATGAAGAGATCTTTAATAAAACTATTGATGTTCATGGTTCAGAACTTCTTTCTTATAATGAGTTGATGACTAGAATTTCAAAAATAATGAATTTAAAAAGAACAGCTATTACTATTCCCTTTTTTAGTTTAGGATTATCCAAATTTTGGTTACATATAATAACTGGTATAGA
This sequence comes from uncultured Oligoflexia bacterium, assembly GCA_964435255.1. Classification (GTDB taxonomy): domain Bacteria; phylum Bdellovibrionota_B; class Oligoflexia; order Silvanigrellales; family Silvanigrellaceae; genus Silvanigrella. The sequence goes on along the minus strand of CAYSZE010000287.1, from coordinate 19,045 downwards.
TTATTTTACAATTTCTCCACTTGTTGATAGCTTAAAATACAATTTAAGTGCCAATAATTCAGTTCTATTTAATAAATACATCCCTAATCCTATTAACCTAAATGATTCATTACAACGCGCAATTTCTCAATCTAAAAAAATGGAAAAAACAAAAAGAAATAATGTTGTTCTTGAAGAAAGTAAAGTTCGAACAGTTCAAAGACTATATTTGCCTATAGGGTGGGATGCAATTAAGTTAGGGCGTGAATACATTAACTGGTTACCTAAGGTCTTTTTTACTATTATTCGTTCAAAAGTTAAAAACAATGTCGTTAAATTTACTTTTTTTAATGTTAATTTACTGACTTTTGAGTTTTCCCAAGAAAGAAGTAGCAAAGATAGACAGTTATTCTATATAAGAGGTGGTTTACTTGTAATTAAAAAAGAAACTCCACATGCCCGTTTTGAATTTCGGATAAGTCCACATGAACAAACTGCAATAGCAGCCATTCATGACTATTACCCTTCACTTCCATGGCCAATTTATAGAATTTTTCAAGCAAACATTCATAAGTTAGTTATGTACTTATTTAATAAACATTTGATAAAAATAGCGAATAAATCGAACTTATGAATACTAAATTATTAACTGAGTATGAACATGTTATTGTTGGTGCAGGAGCTGCTGGAATGGCTGTTGCCAAACTCATTTCATTATCTAATAATTCAAGAAACACTGTATTACTTGAACAACATTTTTCTCCAGGTGGATGTGCTAGTTATTTTGCCAGAGGATTTCCAAAGAGAATCTATGATGTTGGAGCAACACAACTCGTTGGAGTAAGAACAGATGAAATTCAATATAAATTATTTGTTATTGGGGGAAATAATCTCCCAGATTTGCATAAAATAGAAAAAATAAATTTTTATTTTCCAGAAGATCATTCATTAATTAGTATTGATAGTAATAATAATATACAACTGGAAAATGGATCACTAATTTTGGAAGAAATAGTTTTTTTGCAAAAAGTGTTTTCATATGCCACAAGGTTAAGTCACAGTTTATGGAATACTTTAAGATTTTCTCCTAAATTTCCCTTTTATTGTTACAAAGAGGTTATTAGTAATATAAAAATATTAACAAAAATAAAATATAAATTTTTTGTTTTATTATCCCTATTTATAAATACGAATTTTATATGCAGATTTTTAGGAATGAAAAAAGAATATTATAAAAGCAAATATATTATTAATTCATTGCTACTAGATACTGTTCAGAATAAAATGGATAGAGTTCCGTGGGTTTTTGGTAGTATGGGATTAAGTATAATTCACTATGGAATATTTAAATTCAAAGACGGAATGCGAAGTTATTTTTATAATTTATCTATACAAATTCAAAAAAATGGTTTAAATATTTTTTATCAGTATAAACTATGTTCAATTACTGAAAATGAAAAAGGTTTTATTCTTGAGATTCTTAATCTTAAAAATAAGATAAAACAAAATATTTTAGTTACAGACAATTTATTTCTAAATATATCAATTTATGACTTTTTAAACATTTATAAAGAAAAAAATTCATATAAGAATAAACTTAAAAAAATACTAAAATATAAAAATTCATGGACAGCATTTGCCCTATATGGATACATTAAAGATATAAATAAATTTTCAGCAGGACCTCATTATTTTCAAATTTTTTTTGAAAATAATGAATTGAAAGAATTAAAAAGTTCTCTATATGTTTCTATAAGTGAAACAAAAAATAAAATACGCGTTATTACTGCTACAATTCATATAAATTTAAGTGAAGTTAATGATAATAATTTCGATATATATAAAAATAGACTCATTACTAGAATAGAAATGTCACTTGGAATAGAAATACTTTCACCCGAATTTGCCTCACAAAAAACTTTTGAAAAATATACTGCCAGAGAAAAAGGGAGGGTAGGAGGTTTGATTATTAATTCTTTAAACACAATTTTAAAACCAATTCCAAATTTTTATCATCATAAAAATAAAAAAGCTAAAATATTTTTAATAGGTGATTGTTATTTTCCTGGCCAAGGAATTATTTCTTCTTCTGTTTCTGGAATAAATGCTTGGGAAAGAGCTTTTCATTGTAAGTTTTCCCAGCTATAAAAAGAATTTATAATTTTTAGAAAACATCATTATTCTTAATAATAATTCTTTTATTTTGCAATTTAAACAGAACTAATAGGCTTAATCTGGTGATAATAGACATAGCCATTAGAAAAACAGTTAAGGTTAATATCCAAATAAACTTTAATTTAAATTCATTCTGATTCATAAAATACACTATTGTACTAAAAATAACAAAAAATGCTCCAAATGCTAACAAAGACTTTTCTATTAAATCTAAAACATTTTTCTTTATATATAAATAATATAATTCATATATTCTTAATATTGGAACTAGAACTAATAATATAAAAAAGACATTAATAAAAATTTGATAGAAAGATAATGTCTTATTAAAATAAATTACAAATGCTAAAATTTGCGAAACTATTAACCACAATAAATCAGAAAAAAACAAAACCAAAGAAATAAAAACTGTATTAAATTTTAAATATTTTTTGTTCATTTGAATCCAAGAATTAATTTTGATAATAAAAATAATATGTAATGATATACTACTACATTACTGTGTCATAGATTATCATGTGCTTATGTAACATAAAATTTTTACAGTATACAGTAGATAATATAAAAAAAGGTGCTTTAAGCACCTCCTTATAAAATAAGAAACAAATTATTATTGGTTTCTATTGTCATACCCACGGCGTTGATAACCACCTTCACGTCTATTATTGTTATCTAAACGAGGTCTTGCTTCATTTACTGTCAAAGGACGTCCCATAAAAGGTTTACCATTAAGACTTTCAACAGCCTTAAGAGCATCGCCTTCTTGTTCCATTTCTACGAAACCAAATCCTTTGCTACTACCTGTTTCACGATCAGTGACAACACGAGCGCTTGTTACAACCCCATACTGATTAAAAGCTTGCGAAAGCTCATTATCTGTACAACTAAAAGGAAGGTTTCCAACATATAACTTCTTAGCCATGAGACATGCCTCCAAGGAGCGTTCTCTTTAATACGAGAGAATCGACACATAAATCAAAAATCACCATGCAAGCATTAAAAACTTCGGTTATTCATTTCATAAACTTCAAACACGAATTGAGCTTGCTGGTAGACCAAATATTACAAATCAAATATAAAAAGTCAATCAGTTTCAGTGAGATGCAAGCGGTAATGTTTGTAAATCTGAATGAGTTTCTAATACATTTTCATGTTCCATTTGGGTAAGTTTAAAATTCACAAGACGATAATTAGGATCATTTTCATCTATAAGGGATAAATAGGTTTCCCAAGACTTATATGCTGCCAAATAGTTTTTTCTTTTATTTTCTAAAAATCCATTTAAATAATATAACATAGCAAAGGAAGGATAATTCGTAATAGCTACACTTAATATATCACTCGCTAGCTCCAATTGATTGCTTTGAATTAAACAATAAACATGATTATGAGAAATATGTGGATTATTTCGATCTTGTTCAAAAGCAGAATTAAAAGCATCACAAGCAGCAATATAGTCTTTATCATCTTGATAAATTATTCCTTTCCAAAGTAACATTTCACTGCTTTTTGGAAACAATACTTCTACCCGATTTATTATCTGCTTTGCTCCAATAAACTGGCCAAGTTCTCGACTAGATTTCACTTGTAACAAATACAAATGTAGTAAATCATTTGAACATTTATCTATTCCTTTAGAAGCAACTTGCATACTTAAATTGAAAGCTTTTTTATTATAATAATATTCTGCAAGCGCTAAATACACAGGAGCCCAAGTATTTGCTGTAATAATTAATTTTTCTAAAATTTGTAAACTCTGTTCTTCATCTCCTGCCTGAAAATAAGCTAATTCTAATATAAGCATTGCCTCCCTAAAAGGAGTGACACCATAATCTTCATCTAATGTCTTTGTTCTATTTCGTTCCAAAATATTAAGAATATTTTTATTTTTTTCAATTGCCTTTTGATAATCACCTCTTTTTAAGTCAGCAACAGAACTAGCAATAACATCAAGAGTATTCGGCACTGTTTTAGTAACGACTGGATTAATAAGATCTGGTTGCAATAACAGTAAATTTTCTTCTTTAGATTTTAAAAAATTTAATACATCACTAGGCATATATTTTTCACTTGCCGCTAACCTTTGCTCTTTTGAGGTTGTATCTGGATAGTAAAAAAAGGTTGAATAATAAGGAATTTTGAGCAAATCACTGTCTGCAGTAAAATTATTTTCTTTTGGTGCTGAGGCGCAAGAATAAAGACAAAAAGTTAAAAATAAAAATAAAAAAATATTAGTTTTCATCTCATCCTCCCTAGCTCCAATTTATTCGCATTTAAGCCCATGGCAGCTGGTAAATAATCAAGAACTTCAAAAAATTTACTTTTATCAGTAATAGAATTTTTTAAGTTTACTTCAAACCGTCTATTATCAAATCTAGAAATTAAACTAGACAGTTCTATGTTATCTTGTTCACTTATATTACCTTTTGCATAAGACAGAGATAAATATAAATATTTCTTACCTTCACTTTGAAATTTATCAGCACTTACTAAATAAACATCTTTCTTATCTTGGAATTTATATAATTGCGCATAAGAATCACTTAACTTTAGACTTATTTTTCCATAAGTCATGTAAGTTTTGGCAAGCAGATTATCTGAAGACTTAATATTATTTAAATAATTAATCCTCTTAAGCAAAAAATCTTTACTTGTATTCATATTATTTAAATTTTTCATATCAAATTTAGCAAAGTTTTTTTCACTATCTTTATTAAAATTTTGAAAATCGTAATCATTTAATATTGTCACACTTTTATCTAAGTAATTATTTTTTATTTCTTTATTATCTATTTTACTTATCTTACTTTCGATATATCTATCAAAATTTGCTTCTGAAATTGCTCTTTTGGGGTTTAAATATAAATCAGTCGTTAACAACCCTATATTTGCTTCAATCATTTTTTGGTTAGAAATTTTTTTCCGTTGTAATACATTTTTAAAAATTTTATTTGCTATTTTATAATTTTTAGCTTCTAAGTATTTATAGGCAGCATTTATTTCAGTATTTTGATAATCTTCTTTATTACTCATAACTTGATTTTCATATTTTGATAATCGCTGCAATATTTCAGGAACTTTGTCATTACTATTAAGATACTGAAAAATTTCACTTGCTCTTCTTAATGAGACTATTTTTATTTTTACGTCTGGAAATTCATCATCATTATTTGCAGACTTAGTATAGTAGTTAGCCGCAAGGGAAAATTGTAGTAAAACATCTAAAGCTCTTGCTTTCCAAAAATAAACTACATTCAATTTTTTGTCATATTCTCTATTCTCAATAAAGTAATCAGCTAAATTGTTTACTTGTTCCCACTTCTGTAAAAGGGCAAGTTCATTAATTGCTAATAATAAAGCTTCTCTTGAATTTTCATTATATTTATAATTTTTACCCCATAATTCTATAAATTTTGCTGCAGTATAAATTTCACCTTTTTCTTTTAAGGAGTTAAAATGTTCTAATGCAATTGAGTAATTTGTTATTTCTATAACTGAGTTTACAGCTTCTGAAACTTTATATTCTTTTGCTATGCGCTCTAATGAACCAGCACCATCAGATGTTTCTTTTTCTTGCCCACCCATTTTTTTTAATAAATTAGCCAAATTTAAACTTACTTTATCTTTTTCTTCTTGTGCTTCTTCTTTATTTTCTAATGGAGAAAGTGATAATATTTTCTCATAGCGTTTTCTCGCATTCTCATAATCATTTAATAGTTCAGAACGTTTCGCACATTCAAATAAATAGTTCCTTGCCAAAGAATAATTAGGGAAATGAGCAATAAAACCATCTACAGCTTTTTCATATTTCTTATACTCTGCCATTTCAGTTACTTTAGAGTCTTCACTTTGAGCTCTTGCTATATTTACTAATTGAAACCATGAAATTTTCAAACTATAATCATCTAACGGATGTTTTAAGCTTTCTTCAGTTGCATTCCAAGCTTCATTATAATCTTTGGCCATAAAAAGAGCTTGACCATAAGATTGAAATAATACACCACGAAGATCAGCGGGAAAATTTTCTATTATTCTTGCATGATATATTTGCGCACTTTGTAAGAATTCACTCCGTGATTTTGTTGCCGATCCTAATTTAAAATAATATTGTGCTGCTTGAAGTGATAAATTTTCAATCATATTTCGCCGATTTTCTTCTTCTATTTCATTCAAAGTAAATCGACTTTTCCATAGAGAATCTTTTGCTATAAATGCAGTACCAAAATATGCAAGTTCATTATACTTGTTATAGTTTTCAGCTTTACCTAACGCTACTAATCTACTTTTAATAAAATCAGGGAATAACCTTGACGGGTAAAATTCTTTTGCAATAACTTTAGCAATTTCTTCCACAGAATTAGGGTATCCCGCAGCTGTAAAATAATAAAATGAATTTATAATCATGCGCTTAGCAAAATCGCCAGCTGCTTTATCTTTCGCTAATTTTAAATAAAAATCTTGTTGCCTAGACTCATATAAAGACAAAGCCCCAACTCGAACAACATCATCCAACACTAGTTTTGAAATTAAATTTTCATATCTTCCACGTTCCCTTGAAAAATCTTGAATATATTCTACGGCTTTAGCATATTCTGCATTTCTATATGAAGCCCATATATGTCGTAATTTTATTTCAGCAATTAATAGCGCATATTTGTCTTCAGAATAACCAATAAATTTTTTACTAAACTTTAAACCATTTTCATACGCAGTTTTTGCTTCATGAAAGTGATAAGTTTCAAATTCACTATCACCAAGTCCGATAAATGCTCGAATGATATCTTCTCTAAATTCATTATCATCTAAGTCCTTTGATATAATATTAATATAGTAGTTTTTTGCTTCTTTGTAATTTTCTTTAAGTAACGCAAGATCACCAGCAAAGAGATTCATTCGTACATATAACTTAATATTTTCCTTATAGTTTGTCAGTTCTTTTAAACCATTATCTATTATTTCTCTTGCCTTTTCACTATCAACTTTTTTATTAATAAAAGAATATAGTGCTAATTTGAAGCAGGCTTCTGCATATGTACTAGTGTTATTTTTTTCATTAATAACTTCATTTAATTTAATAATAGCATTAGTTAGTTCTTCTTCAGATAAAATTTTATTTTTCTCTAAAGCGTCTTTATCAGTATTATTGTATTTATTTTCAATATGAGTTGTATGCCTTAAAAACTCTTGTTTCCATGTATTAAAATGTAAGTCAAATAAGTCTCTATATATAAATTTTAATTTTTGGTCATTTTTTAAATTATAATCATCCTTCTTTGAATAAATGTAGGGATCATTTTTTATAATAGGTATAAAGTACTCTTCGGCTTTCACCTGAAAAGTCATACCTAAAATTACTGAAATAATAAAACCTTTTTTTTTCATCGCATTAAGTCCATTTCAGCAGATTTTCTAAGAGATTTTATCCAGTTTTCTCTTTGTGCAGCAGCTTGTTTTATTTTTTCATCACTTTCATTAGCTAATTTAGAGTTTTCATGAGAATATTCAGCTAATGATATATTTATATAATCTTCAAATTTTTTCACTCTAGGAAATAGGTTACTAGCTATCTCATTAGCAATATGAGTATATTCATTTAAAATCACTTTATTGAGTGCTTGAATAGAATTCTCAGTCTTAATTATATGACTATTTACTTCATTTATTCTTTCTAATATTTCTTTTCTTTCATATATAATTCTGTCTTTTACTTGTATTAATGCAAGATTTAATTGATTAAGTGAAGAAAATAAATTTAGCCAAGCTATTTTTATAGCATCCGCTATTTCATTATCTCCTATAGAATAGGGTTTTTCTTTATTATTTAAATGCAAGTCATATAATGACTTTAATGTGTCTCCAATGACTGAGTATTTTTTTTCAAATAAAATAGAAGACTTACTTTTAAGCCCCCTAGATATTTGAAAAATTCTTTCTTCAATCGTACTCTTAACTAAGTCATCGTACATTTTATCAATTGAAAACTTTGCGAACGAATTCTCTAATAACTCAACACTTTCATTATCTGCTTTAGCAGGAACCTTATTATTACTTAAAGCAAAAAGAAAATTTAAACTTGAAAATTCAGCATTCAAATTATCTATATTTCTACTTAAATTCTTTATGGACATTGGAAATTTTGGATTAAGTATTTTATCTTCAATTTCCTGATTTAATTTAAACTTACTAAGTTCATCATCCATAGCAGCAAGTCTTTTTAACAGTTCATATCTATTTTCTTTTGCAAATTTGTTTCCAGGTTTCTCTGAATCCCAAAGCTGGAACTCTAATGAATCTAATTCTAATGCTATATCTTTGTATGTGTTCAGTATATTATCTATATTTGCCAGAGAAGATACTGCTCTTGCCTCTAAAATACCACTATATGACAAGTCATTTACATTTATAGAATTAGCTAAATCTGATCGAATAAAACGTAATTCGTTTTCTAAATTATAATAAGCATTTCTAAAGTTAAGCGCTACTATTACAGTAGAATTTTCTAAACCATATTCTTCCGCTAAACTTGCTAAAGCTAATATATTTTCAATTTGCTCATTATTATCTTCGCTTTTGTTATCTTTTATTTTCTGTAGGAACTGCAAATCAGCTATTGCTTCGCCATATAAATCGAGAAGAAATAATTTTGAATCATTACTTTTTATTTCTGACTTTGAAAGAATTGTTGCAAGAAGAAAACGAGATATTCTTATTTTATTGCTTCTATTATGTGGAACATCGCCAAATAAATTTATGAAATCATAACTTGTTTTTTCGATAGTTTTTCTATATGCAATAGAACTTTCTTTATACTTTTTTTGCAAATATAAAATATGAGAGTATTCCATTTGTGTTTTTAATTTTTCATTCCCATCTAATTCAAACTTTGAAACATTTTCTTCATTTAGGACATCTTGATACCATGTTTCAGATGCTTTTAAATTAAACATAGAAGCATGAAATCTAGCAAGACATAATCTTGCCAGAACCCGAGCAGTGTCGTCTTTCTCGAAATATTTTAAATTTTCACCATAGCCTTTAAAGTCCTCTGATAAATATCTGATAATTGATAATGCTTCTTCCTTTTTGCCAAATTCATATTTTAATAATGCTAGTACTAAATATGATCTTGCAAGCAAAATATTTCCTGGTTTAGTATGATTAATTGCTTCCTGTAAATAATTTATTGAAAAAGTATTGTCTGAATAAATATACCTATAACTTAATGAAATATAACTTGCACTCAAGACCATATAATTTGAATCATTTTTTACAATAGGGGAGTTAGACCAAATAATTAAATTTTGTTTAACTTCTTCATAATTATTTTTTTTCTTTATTTGTATTGCTTCTTTGACAAATTCATTTGAACAGGCTAATTTCCATTTATCAGGAAACAAATCTTCTTCATTGCCACCAATATACAACATTTTTAAACAAATTTGAGTTGTTTTAGAATGTTCTCTTAGCATTCTATTAGCTTGAAAAAGAATTTTATAGGCCCAAGAAATAACACCTCTATTTCTTGAATCTATATTTTTTAGTTCTTTCTCAACAATTTCAATTGCTGTTAAATAATCACCTAAATACATATGTTCTTGCGCTTTAGTTAAATTAATTTTAACTCTTATAGGGTCATTATTTAGACCTAATGGAGTTTTCTCAAATATATATTGCTTCGAATTTGGGTCTGCTACATTCGAAAGAAATGAAATTCCTAAAATTTTACTATTTAATGTTTCAAGTTTAGTATTTATACTTTGAACTTTATTCCATTGCGTCACTCTAACATTTTGATTATCAGCAAATATACTTTTTTCAGAAGGAGTTAAGTTAATATCTAATGCAAAAATTTTACTAAAAAGAATTAACCCAAAAATGAATATTAAAATATTTTTCTTCATTAATGGTTTTCCTTTAATTCTTCTTCCTCAGTAACAAGTTCTGGCAATTTAGTGGTACTGTTTTGTCTTAAGACAACCTTAATGTCAAAAATAGAAGACTGTAGTGTTCCTTTAATTTCTATTTTTTTATCTACTTTCCACTTACCTTGAGGTAAAACATAAGGCCAATTGTTATTAAATTGCCCTACTACTCCAATAATTTTAATTTCATATGTTCCTAATGGTAATGGACCATTAAAAATTGGCAAAGATATTTTTTTATCAAAAAATACTGGCTTAGAATAATGAATTATTGAAATATTATTCATAATTGCTGATAATTCTATAAAACCAAATTGCGGCATTTCACGTTCGCTATTCTTAGAAATGACTTCAAGTTTTAATTCCATTCTATCTTTAAATTTTGCAATAAGAGTGTCTTGTAAAGATAAAATTTTAGAACGCATTTGTTTATTTTGATCTTGCAATTGTGATATTTTCTTTGCAATTTCATCGGCAGTTGATAACTCATTGTTCTCCCCAATAATTAAAAAAGGATCGGGAGGTAAATAATTAGTTTCGGCTAGAGCTATACAGTTTAAAAGTAATAATATTATATATAAAATGTTTATTTTTTTCTGATAATATTTAGACATAGTTACCTCAATAACATAATTATGTCATTAAAAAGGTAACTATAGCTTGATAAAAATTACTTGTTTTGTTTATTTTTTGACAAATAAAAGGTTTCAAATCATTTTAATTCTATAACTCATTGGATTTTCACAATTTTTACCAAAAGCATGTAACTGTTCTGTTAATTCTTGTACAGAACGGCTCCGCATAGTCAAACGCCAGAAGTGATGACCGAATTGAAACCATCTAGCCCCTGTTGCTGTAAAGAATCTAAATTTTTCTAAAATATATTCCTCATCTTGAAAATTTGCTGAAAAAATTTCCAATAATTTTAAACAGGCAACTTGATATTCATGCCCTTCTTCAACTGGTGTTTTTGGGGCTTTGCGACCAGAAAATCCTTCTGGAGTTTCATTGTTTCCTAACATCTCTGAAATTTGCCATAAGATCCATGGCCTAGCGACTGCTGCTCTTGCAATCATTGCTCCATCAATTTGTAAATTATTTAAAATATGCAGAGCATCTTCAGCCGTTTGAATATCTCCGTTTGCAATAACTGGAATATCAAGGCTATTTCTTATTTGCGTTACAAGATCCCAGTTTGCTGCTCCACTATGTTTTTGTGCTTTTGTTCTTGCATGAATCGTAATAAAATCAGCACCAGATTTTTGTAATTCCTCAGTAAAATTTAATAAATAATCGAAATTTTCTTCTTCTGATATCCCACCTCTTAATTTTACACTAACAGGTTTATCAGTAGAATTTTTAACAATTTTTACTATATCCCCTGCATATTTTTTGTCTCCCATTAACCTCACACCCCAATTGTGTTTTAGTGTATGCGAAACAGGACAACCCATATTTATATCAAATCCCCAAGGATTTTTCTGGGATAATTTTTCTATACTGGGCCTGATAAATTTTTCTTCATTACCTAATAATTGTGGAATATAAAAACTCTCATCTGCCGCTGTTTTTAATTCATGACTTAAATCTAACCTTTCATTTGGTATTCTTCTAGTTGATAACATTTCAGTGTATCTTAAAGCATTAATATTTTTAGGAGTATAAGCGCGGATCAATTCACGAAAAGCTAAATGTGACAAACCAACCATCGGTGCAATTACAAAAGGAAAATCAACACCAAACTTATTTAAGCGGGAATGAGAAAACATATTTAAATTTTGCTGATGACTCATAGTCTCTCCATCACAAGCGAGAGCTCAGTCATAGCGATAATGAACAATAAATAAAAGAGTTATTTAAGTTAAAATTGTGCCCCCACATTAAAATGCAAAGCACCTCTAAACTTAATAAATCCAGTAAAATGAGAATCTTGAATTCTGGTAACGCATTTTGGTGGTGTATTTGCTGCCAAAGCTTCTGCTGGAGAAATACATTCAGGATCTGACGAGGGATCTTTTAAAGGATAACCATAATCTAAACGTATGGTTACATAGTTGCCTACTATTAATCGGAGCCCTAGCCCTGTAGAAATATAAGCCTGCTGCCAATATTGCTCTAAAAAATTGCTGTCGCGTAATTGAACAGGGTTAGGAGCTATTAAAGCTGCATTATCTGGAACGCATTGCGTCGTTGAAGGCGGTAGACTTGTTATTTTTGAATTGATGAGTGAATTTATTTGATTGGTTTCTTGTTGTGTAAAATAATTTGTAGCAGAATCAACAAATAAAACGGCACCAAAATAATCATTAAAACGGTATCTGCTTTCAGCCTTTAAATACATTAAATTTGTAGCGCCCAATGAAGCCAATTGGGTATTGCAATTTGAAACCCCATTATTTTGATAATGAATCCATAACAAGGGGCCAGGGGCCGTATTGCCATATGTCTCTGGAAAACCCCGCACTAATGCCGATTCAGTGAGTGTTGCCCTCCGCGATGCAGGAGGAGTTACTGTCAAGCCATCTTCATTCACAGTATCTATGATAAATTTACCACCAAAAGATATACCTGCACTTAATCTTTTATATATTGGAAAAAATGTATCATACGAGAAATTAAATCGATTAAATTGTACCTGAGAGCCTAAACCAAATCGGGCAAAACCATATTGAAAACTTACCAATGAGCCTGAAGTGGGCCAAGCATCATTATTTCTAGTGTCTAATGTTACATTTGATACTAATTCTTTTATAGTAACAGAAGGGCTATCCAATGTTTGAACTATTGCACTTTCTGAACTTGTAGACTGAGACTTTTCATAAATAAAAGATTGTCTAAAATTCCAATTTAAATCAAAAAAAGATGGCTTCCAATCGCTAGCAACTGTAGCTGTATAGTATTCCCTATTTGTTAATGTTTCTGCAGCAACTTGGTATCCAAATGTAGTAGTCATATCAAGAGGTGTAACTAGGGGGCCTAATTTAAATAATGATTCTGACAAACCTAAACTAACATTTCTTCCTAAAATTTGTTGTGTATCAGTCGAAGCAAAAGTTTGCTGTTGTTTTTCTTGTGAAATAGAAGCATTAGAAAAAAATCTAAGACCATCGTCATTTAATTTATTCAAGGTAAAATCTAATGCAAAAATATATCCACGAAATGTAGACCATTGTGGTGAAAGTCCTAATGAAAAACCAGTTTTTAATCGCGCATGAATAATAATATCAATTCGTGTATCTCTTCTTTCTAATGCAGATAAATCTAATGCTTCTACATAAATGGAAGAAAATAAATCATGTTTTAATAAACGTATTCTTGCATTATCAAAACTTTCTTGTGAAAACACATCACCAGGAGATAAATTAGATGCAGAAATGATAGCAGTATCTTTACCGACTATATCACTGTCAACAAAAATTTTACGGATTCTAACAATAGGCCCTGGATTTATTAAAAGTTTTAAATTCACTTTTTTACTATCAGATTGATTTGAAATAATATCTTGATATATTGAAACTTGATTATATAAATATCCTTTAATAAGTAATTGTCTTCTATATTCATCTATTAATAATTTTCTTTTTAAAGCACTAATTGGTGAATTAATTTCTAATATTGAATTTATTTTCGCTTGATCTAATTCAAAATCAGGGGGAAGACCTTCTAATATCAGCTGATTTAAAATATACTTTACACCTCTATCAATGCGAAAAATAATATCCATTTGAGACTTATCTTGCGAGGGAATAAAGTCTGGTGAGGCAACTTGCACATCAGCATAGCCTTCTTCTAAATACAAATTTTTTAATCTATCACGATAGGTAATTATATTATCTTTCGCAAAAGGAATTCCTGTAGAAAAAAATGATTTCTGTAACCCAATATTTTCTAAAACATCATCTTCATCATAAGGCAACTGCCCAATAAAGGAAACTTTTCCTATTTTTACAAATGGTCCTCTTTTAACTAAAAATTTTAAAGTCGTATTCCCACTATTATCAACAATTCTTTCTGGTTCTGAAACAATTGGAAATGTATAACCCTCTTTTTGATAAAAATTTGTTAATATTGAAACCAAATCACTATCAGTCATTAGAACAATATCTGAATAAGTTAATCTTTGTTTTGACTGCAAAAAGTCTTGTAATAATACCCCAGTCTCTTGATCATATATTTGAAATGTTGTTCGCGGTCCTTTATCTATTTCTAATGATAATTTGGCGCTTTCTTTATTCGCCGAATAGGAAATATTTTTCATTTGGACTTTTGCTTGAAGATATCCTTGTTCTAAATAATTTTCTTTTGTGAGATCTAAAGTTTCACGAATGAGTTTTAAATCACATACTGTACCAGTTTCTATAGGAGCAGTAATAAAATTCAAAATATTTGCATAAGAATCTTCAATAACAACTTGATCTACTCGGCATGCATTATTTTTCTCGACATCAAATATAATTTGAACATAGTCACTTGATAATTCATTTACTTTCGGTGAATCAATTTTAGCATTTAAATACCCATGCTCCACCAAATTATTTCTTATTTTTTCTGCATCCGATTTTAAAATAGATTCATTAAAAGGTTGCCCACGTTGATTAGAAATTATTCTTAAATACTCTGCAACTTCTGAACTATTTAGACCATTTATAATAACTTCTTGTACACGCTTAATAGTCGCAGCTTTAGCTATAAAAATTAAATCATTATGACTTGTAATATATTTTTCAACTTCAACATTTTGATATAGCTTAGTTTCTATCAATTCAGAAATAATAGCATCATCTAATTCACTAAGAGGAACCGAAGATAACGTTGTTAAAATATCTGGATAAAAAGCAACTTCTTTTCCATCTACAAATAGATGAATTTCAACTGCTTTAGGAGATACAGAAGGATCAAGTAAACGATATTTATTCAATTGCGCATGAATTTTAAAAGTTATAACGAAAAGAAAAAAAACAACGAAAATTTTATAATACTTATTGACTTCCAAATCTAAACCTCAGTCCACCTGTGTAATCTGCTGATGATTGTTGTTGCGTGGAGGACGTAGAAGAGTTTGTCATAGAATAAGAACTAAACAAACTAATAACATCATTTAAAAAATAATCGGCAGTAAAAGATGGGGCAGCACCAGCATCTCCTGTTTGACCTTGATAGCTTACACCTAAATTAAATCTTTCTGCAACGGAGCGGCTTGCTGTCACCCGCCAACTATATTGGCCGTTTTGTGAAGTTGGAACAAAATTAACATTATCAAAAAGACCTGCTGTTACTGTATTCACTGTATTATTTAACAAACCTAATCCTGGCGAACTGTCACCAAAAGAGAAGAACACATTTGTCGAAGCTGATAGCAAATTTGCACTAGAACTTTGCGCTGGTATTTGTCCTGTTGAAATTATTGCAATGATATCATATTCCGTCATACGATCGCCATTTGGTAGATTCGGTGGAATAATACTAAGATCTATTTTGGGTCGGCTAAAACGTCCATTTAAATTTGCTAAAATTGTATAAGAAGCAACTCGCGCTTCCATTTGAATATCAATATTAGGATCATATTTTTGAAGTTCAATAAAATTAAAATCGGCTTTTTTAATATCAAAACGGCTTTTTAATAGAAATAAGTTTGCGCGCTCTGTTGTCAAATTACCAATTAGTATTGGGTTGGATGTATCACCAGCAACTAACAAACTAGGGGCCGTAGAAAATTTACCTCTGACACATTGAGTTTGTACAACTAAAGAATTTAATGCTTGAAAATTAATATTTAAATTTGCAAATGGAGTTATTAAGTTTTGCGCCGTCGTTAAATTTGAATTTTGTAAATTTATTTGTTTCGTAATATCATCACAACCAATATCTTTAAACACTCTAAATTTTTTTACTGTTACATCACCTGCAATACTATACGGCATTGAATTTCCAGAAAGTGAAATATCTGCATCAAAGTTAGTATCAATAACCTGAACAATTGGTACAGGTATTCTTAAATCTACGTTTTGTGCTGAAAATTTGAAAAATAGATCTGGGGGTTCGGGATTTTCACTAAATAATTTTGCAAAATCAATACTTCCAGCACCACTTATATAACCAGAACCTTTTTCAGCATAAAACGAATTTAATTCTAATTTATTCCCCTTGAATTCTAATTTTCCATGTAAATTAGAAAAAGCGGGTTGAAAATTCTTTAATGATAAATTTTTAGCGTCTAATACTAACGATCCTGATGTATTCAATTCAGTTAGATAACCATCCATTACAAAATGTCCAATTAAAGTTCCTTCTGAAGTTCCAAAAGAATCATGCACCTGTTCAATTTTATTTAAATTAGCATCAATATTTATTGAAGTATTTAACTTACCATCATCTAATTTATAACTAGATTTACCAATCTCTATTTTTCCAATTTGCCCATTCAATTGAAAACCACTTAAGTCTATTACTTTTCCATCAAAATTTATTTTACTTGAATTAGAAATATCTAATAACATTCTACCAAATTGAAAATGACCAGAATCAATTATTCCATTACCTTGCCACTTATGTAACCAGTTTTCAGAATAAAATTCATCTATACTTGCAGGACCCAAAAAGGTAAATGCACCATTAAATTGAGAAAATAAATTATATTGAATTTTATTTTCTTCGGCTAACAAATTGGTTGCATCAAAATTGATTAACTTAACATTTAAAACAGCATTTCCTTCTTGCTTTTTAGGAATTAGATAATTCAATAGTAATTGATTATTAAATAAGGATATATCAAATATAAAATTCTGTTGTATATTTTGTTTTCCAGAAATTACCATATCACCATATTTTAAATTATTAAAAACAAAATCTGTAGCAAGTAGTTTAAAATTTCCTTCTAACTCTTTCCATTTTCCTTGCATTTCAAAATTTGCATTTAATTTACCATTTAATGTATTTTTACTATTTGTAAAAATTGATAGAGGAACATTATTAACTTTTCCTTTAAATCCTGAATTAATAAATGAAAAATCACTTAATTCAAAAAAAGCAAATGAAATTGCTTTGTCCTCATATAATAAATTTGAATTTTTTACTTTTATATTATTAAACAGTATGGCAGAATTACTACAAACACCATTTTTACAATCAAGTTCTATTTTAGTATCTTTTATTTGCCCATTTAGAATTTGTAATTGTTCTATTTTTGAGGATAGTTTCATTGTCCATGTAGAAGGATGCATAATGAGACCATTCAATTTAACTGAAAAATTATTTATCTGTCCAAAAGTATTATAAAAAATTGGGGATATCCAATATTCATTTGAATTCACAATTGTATTTAAATCAACTTCACTAGCTGTTGCACTAACAGAAGAATTCAAACTACCAAATTCAACAATTGCTGAATTTAAAAAGACATTAGATTGTTTATTTGTATTTGTACTCTTAAAATTAAGAATTGCATTTTTTGTCCAAACATTTTTCGAATCCATACCAAAATCGCCAGAATAGTTTTCTATTTTTACCCCAAACATCTCTGCATTTTTAGCACTAGCTACCCCTGAAAAAACTACATTAGTAGAGCCTGGTTCAACAGTAACATTCCCAGAAAATGTTCCTATTCCAGATGTTTTAAATTTAAGAAAATAATCTAAAATACTTAAATTAATATTTTCACCGACTAATGCAGTTTTTACAGCAACTCCTTTATTTGGAGTAAAATCAATATAGCCACTTTTTACTACAATGGCGCCTGCATTTTCTTTTTCTTTATTAGCAACTAATGCTTTTGTTTTATCTAATACTAATCCTAAAACAGATGCAGAAATATCTAAATCAAATTGAAATTCTGGCAAAGATTTTCTTGTTTTATTATCCTGAAATGTTGTCACCAGCATACTGTCTGCTTTGCCAGTCCCTTTAGCATATAGTTCAAACATTTTTTTAGGATCTGAACTTATTATTTTTCCTGAAACATTTACTTTTTGTGAATTGATATTGAAATCAACTGGTGTAAATGGAATGCCTAATCCAATTAATAATTCGGCAAAAGAAAATTTTTCAACCCGTGCTTCATTTTCAAAAGTAAAAGAATCAAACAACTCAAATTTACCTTCAGAATAAATACTACCATTTTTATGTGTTTTAATTTTTGCGTTTGAATAATTAATTGTTCTATTTTTAAAATGTAAATCAGCATTACCATTATAAATATCAAATTGCATAAGCTTAAAGTCTGACCAATATGCTCTCCCATCATAAATTGGATCATCGGTCAATTTTTTTCCTGAAACAACCGTACCAGATAAAGTAGCAAACCCTTTCGCATCCATTTCTAATAAATGAAATATTTCTTTCGCATTTAATTTTAATTCTTTAATATTAGTTATATATGATGACTCAAGGATATCTGAGGAGATGATTCCTCTGATATCCGTATAAAGGTCTGCTAAATTACTTTTTAATTCTAATTTTTCAGAAAATACGCTACCATCAATACCTATTATAATATTAGTACTTAAATGATTTATATAAATTTTATCAATAAGAAATGGTAAAACAATAGTTGAGTCAGTTATTAATACATTATTCTTTAATGCAGGGACTCCTTTTGAATTAATTATTTTATCTATTTCTATATGAGAAATACCAATTTTTTGATAATTTTTTTCGCCATTATTACCTAATGTAATATTAATATTTATTGCTTCAACTGAAAATGGTAACTTATTTAAATTGTCTTGTAATAATTTTGGAACATCAATTGGTTCGTTATCATCTTCAAATTTTAAAAAATTTGGTAAGATTAATTCATTATTTGCATCATAAGCAAGTTGAACTCCTCCGCCTCTTAAAGTAATTTTCTTAATGACTGGCATTCTTCTAAAATATGATGCAAGCACATCAAATGAAATTGTGAGTTGATTTAAACCAAAATTAAATTGAGTTAATTTATTATCTGAATCATTTTTTTCTTTAATTTCTTTGAT
>CAYSZE010000286.1:0-3861 GCA_964435255.1 uncultured Oligoflexia bacterium | reverse complement strand
ACCAGCAGTAAATAAATAATTTGCACAAGAAGAAGCGCAAATTCCATCAACAATAACGTGAAGGCGATAGGGAAGTAATGTATTTGCTATGCGTAATGCTTCTTCAGCATCACCACCTTCTGAATTTAAAATAAGTTTTTTATCAGTCCGTTTTATTACTTTTAAAAGACTTGCTTTATCACCAGCTGTAATTTCTCCAGAGAAGCTTATTACATTTTTATCTATTCTTGACCATTCACCTGCTTGCACAAAAAATGGTGTAAACAAAAGTAAACTTATTACTTTTGTTTGTAAACAAATTTTCATGTTCTAACCTTTCAATATAAATATTTTAATTTTTATAAAAACAATTTATATTTTCTTTTTTTTAATATTTTGTCAATATGTAATAATAATTTTTTATAATTATGGGTATTAAGTAACAAATAAATTAGTTTACTAGTAATTTACTTTTTTTTAATTCTTCTTAGAAATATTCTATTTTATTTTCTAAAAATATTTTAATTTTTTGGTTATCTAGTTGTTTTGATGACTTAATCATTAAAATGGAGTTAGCACAATTTTGTAATTCATCTGGAGCAATCACAAATCCTAATTTTTCATAAAATTTTGGCTCTATATCAGAGAATAAAACAAATGTATCATAAAAACTATTTCTGATATATTCATTTAATAATTGCTCAAGCAAATGACTTGCATAACCTTTCTGGCGAAAATTTTTATTTGTTGCTACGGAACCAATTCCTAAGACTTTTAAATAGGGAGCTAATACATATTCATAGCACATACAAGAAGAAACCAATTGGTCAGATATCTCTAGAACATAACGTAATCCTTTTTGATATTTTGGCGCTTGACTACAAAAATCTTTATATTCAGAAAGAGATCTTCCCTCACCCCAAGATTCAAACCCCATTTCAAAAACAGCAGAGAGATCTGCTGGCTGCGCTAATCTAATTTGGTACTCTTTATGTTTTATTGGTAACAGCTGTAACGGTTTTTGCATTATAAACCCTCTTTTTATATTAAAATATTTAAATATCGAGTCATCAAATATTTTATTTATGCTTTAGAAATAATTAAAATGATAAAAAGAATACATTGTTTTAGCATGTAAAGCGAATTACTAGATAACAATATAATTATACATAATATAATTATATTGTCTATTATTTTTACAATTTTTGTTTATTTTAATAAATTTGATTTTTTTTTATTGCCAATATATTAAGTTATATCGTTTTCATTGGAACAAGGAGAAGCTTATGAAGCTTTTTAGTCATTTATCTTTCGAACACTATAACTCCATTTTTTGTTTCATTGTCTTTAATTTAGTGCTTTTCGCAATTGTCCCTAATTCTTTTGCCATATCTTTAATTGGTTTTTTTCTCACTGCTGTTTGGCTATTTCATACTATAATAACGAAACGTTCATACCTAGAAAGTTTTCAATTTCGCAATAAGGTTTTTTTTTAGTTCTATTCTTTTGGTTTTCTTTTTTAGTGTTAGCAGTTTCTTTGCATGCTTGGGCACGATTTATTTCTCCTGGTTATGATTTGTATTGGTTCTCGCAAGCCATTTCCAATGTCATTCTTGGAAATGGCTTGGTAACTTCATCTGAAAGACTTTATCCATCACTACTTGTACAACATTGGGAACCCATACTCTATACAGCCGTTCCTTTTGCTTTCGTTCTTCCAGATACAATTGCAATTGTTATTTGGCAGGTATTAGGATTTGCTCTAGGTACAGGCGGAGCTTGGAAAGTTGCTTCTTTTTTATTTAAAAATTATGAAAATAAAAACATTATTTATCTCTTAACCCTCTTTTATGTTTTTAGTTGGGCAAATATAAACCCTATTTCTTTTGATATTCACCCTCCTGTTTATGGTGGTTTGCTTTTTATCCCCTGGATTATTTATTTTATTTTACAACCGAAACCTTTTAAATTATTTATTTGTCTTTTTCTCTTGTTAAATTGCGGTGAAATATATTTTGCCATTGTTCCTACATATATCTGTTATTATATTTTAAATAAAAAATTAAACTTATTTAATATTATGTTATCGATAATTATTTATTTATCAGGATTTATAGCAATTGGCATTTATCAGAAATACATTGGACCTCTGTGGAGTGGCCTTCCCTTTAATTATACTGATCGTTATGCAAATATTGGAGGTGATGGCTTAGGTATATTAAAAACATTTATTTCAAGTCCTATGCTTGTTATAGGAGAACTTTTTAGTCTAGGAAAAATAAAACTATTCCTAAAACTATTAACTTATTATGGATTTCTTCCCTTATTTTCTATATTTCATTCCAATAAAAAATTACTTGTTTTGACTTTATGGGGCGGTACATTGGCTTACTTCATTCAAGCAGGTTTAACCTCATATGAACCAATTTATTCTACAAATACTCATTATATTTCAGCAATAGGTTCACAATGGTGGGTCTTAAGTATTTTAGGTATTCATGCTATCTTATTTGAAAAAAATATCTTTTTGAATAAATTCAAAATATTTTTTGCTAAAAATGCTTTAATCCCATTTTTTTTAGCACTTTTCTTTTTAAACTCCTCAGTATGGCGCAAAAGTCCATTATATCCTATTCGAGGTGTCATTGAAAAAGATTTAGCAGATAATGAAATAAGAACTTTTTTGGCTGAATTGCCAAAGGAGTATGGTGCGCTATTTAGTGGAATAGAATGGTTATGCCCCTTAACCGTAGAAAAGCGTGAACATATTTTATGTGAACTAGGTGGAGAATATTTTCTCGAAAAAATGCCCCTTAATGTTATTATTTTTACTAAAAATGAACTTTAAAATTTTTATAATAAATTGCCAGATAAAACAAAATATTCAAATAATTGGAAAATTATCTTCTAAATCTTAAATGACAATAAAATTTTAGATGAAATCCAATGGAAAAAAATTCTGCAAAAAAAACAATGGAAAAATAAAAATGAAGTTGTAGAATATGAATTGTGGGCAAATGTAAAGAAATAAATTTAAACTGTACTCATATAAATAAATGTGTTTAAACAGTTTTGTTTAAAAATTTTTAAACAAAACTGCTATAAATATTCATGAACATTATGTTATATTTGCAATTATAAACATTAACTTAAATGGGTTTTTATCTAATGAAATTAACTATTGACTCAAAATATTCTTATTTTTTACAATTTAGTATAATAATAATAATTTTATTAGTTATATTTGCCATTGTTCCTAATTCATTTGCTATTTCAATTACAGGGGCTGTACTTAGTGGAATATTGCTTTTAATAAATAAAAGTAGTAAAAATTTTCTCTATAATTTACCCTCTCGTTTCTTCTATACTGCTGTAATAATCTGGCTTACCCTAGTCATCACAGCAGTTTGTCTACAGTCCTATTTAAGATATTTTTCACCTGGCTATGATCTCGCTTGGTTTGTACAAGCCGTTACAAATGTCACTATGGGAGAAAATTTACGCGTCACTATTGAACGAGAAATTAATCATTTAGTCCAACACTGGGAACCTATTTTATACACCGCTGTTCCTTTTACTTATATTTTTAATGCTTCCATTGCATTGGTATTTTGGCAAGGTCTTGCATATGCAGGCGGTACACTAGCTGTATGGAAGATATCAAATGTATTATTTAAAGATCATTCCTTAGAATCATTAAAATATTTAACTACAATTCTTTATTTATTATCTTGGTTAAACGTAAACCCGCTTATGTTTGATATTCATCCGCCTGTGTTTGGTACATTACTTATAATTCCTTGGATATTTTATTTTATTATTACAAATAAAAGCAGAATATATGTAATTATTCTCAGTCTAATTTTAATGCAATGTGGTGAA
>CAYSZE010000285.1:0-3364 GCA_964435255.1 uncultured Oligoflexia bacterium | reverse complement strand
ACCCACACCATTCACACCAACCATTAACACAACATGTGGCAGTTTTTTTTCTGCAAGACTGTGTAAAGGATCTTCTAAAACTCCCTTTGGATTTTCTTTAGTGGCAGTTAAAATATTAAAAATTTCTTCGCGTAAAATATTTTTAAAGGCTTTGGGATCTTGATAACCATCTGGAGTCATCCGTCCTTTTACTTTATCAACTAAAAACTCAGAGGTTTTTACCCCTACATCTGCTTGGATAAGCAATTCAAACAACTTATCATGAATTTCAGCGCGTGTTGCTTTGTCTTTTTTTGATAGAAAAAAATCATCTAAGTTGCTGACAAGTTGCGCATGAGTTTTCTTTAACCCTCCTTTTAACCGCTCAAACCAACCATGGGTTGGCAAAGAGTCCTTTACTGAGACTTCTTTGGGAACATCTTTAGGAATAACAATTTTTTTAGGAGAAGAAATTAAGGTAGCACCTTCTTTTTCTTTAGCTCTTTCTTCATTTAAAGCAATTAAAGTTTCTCGGATTGAATTTTTATCTTCATTCTCTTTTAAGGATTGCTGGTTTCTTTTATCGCGATTGCGAATAATGTTAATAATAATAAGAACAGATATCGCTAACAATGCAATCCCGCCAGCGATTAAAAACTGATTGTGAGTCAACTCATTCATCCTAGTTATTTCCTATTATACCAGAAGTATTCAACTAAATTCCCAAAGGGATCTCTAAAATAAAAAGCGCGGCCATCAGAACGATCATAAGGTTCTTTGACAACTTCTAAAGCAAAGCTTTTAATTCTTGCATACAATAAATCTACTAATGAGGCCGAAGCGGCTTGAAACCCATAATGATCAAGAATTTGTTTGCTTAAAACACCTTCTTGCCGCGTTTTATCAACCGCATCTTTCGAAAGTTTTGCAACTAAAATAGACGATTGCAATTCCACCATAATTTGTTCCCCACGGAACATGAAATAAGGTGCTTGCAAAACCTCACCAAAAAACCATTTTCCCTTTTCAAGATCATCAATAACAATAGCTAAATGCCCTAAGTTGTTAAACCACGGACTTTCATTGTTCATGACTCATTCCAACGATGATTTTGAATAATTGCATTCACAACTCCTAAAAAGCGCGAATTGTCATCATTCATCGGATTTTTCGCTAAATCTAAAATAATTTCTTTTGCTTTTTGATTTGTTCTAGCTTGTTCTTCTAAACACTCAAGAGCAGCCATCCGCAAATTATCGTCGCGGCTTGATAGAAATTCCATTACTTTATTGACTATTTGTTCATTAGACTCTTTAATATCTTTTAAAGCTAATAATATTTCTTCGTTTCTTTCTATTGTTGCTTCATCAAATTCTGCAATATGCGGCGATAAATTATTTAACAATAAGTTAATATATTCCGCTTCAGGATAAATTTTTTCAGCAATTTTTATAGGCCAAGATATTTTTCTTTCCTTCGTAAGAACAGCTTCAATATAAGTTTTAGATTTATCTCCATGTGCTACAATTAATTTCATGCATTGTTCTTTTTCTTTTGAATCTTGTAAACCAGAATCGACAGAAATTTCAAAACGTTTCAATAGCTGAGGCACTGCATGTTCTGCTGGTAAATCTTCTAACGCTTCAATGGCTTCTAAACGTTGCTCTTTTGTTGTTAATATTTTTTTTAAGACATCACCATATTTATCATAGGATTTATTACCTGATGAAAAAATTTTACTAAATAAACCCACTTCTTACCCCTTTTATCGATAAAACTTGACTGAATATAAAACCATGAGAAAGCCTATCAAACACAAAAGGATTCCTATAATTATTCCAGAATCAATTACGACTGCTGATAATTGCGATGCTTGATGAATTTTTACTACTTGATTTGTCATGGTTCTTTCCTCAATACACCAAAAAATGGCACAGTAATTTCTTTGTAATCGGGATCATTCGTTTTTACAACAAAAAAACCAGAAACATTCACGCCTGGCGATGCTTGTGGGTCTGAACTCAATGCAGTCATTTTTTTAGGATAGCTTAATTTAAACTTTACTAAATAAGATGAAACAATTCCTTCAGAAGTTGCTTGCGAATGTAGCGTTTTATCCTTTTTAACATCAAAAAGTTCATTTTCTTTAATATTTTTAAATTCAGGTAATTTTTTTAACTCTACTTTAACTCCTGTTATAGCAAAATTTTTATCTGTGGATTTAAAAGTTATGACTCTTTCAGACGGTTTTTGACTATTAACGACTCCAAATTCAACATACTTAGCTGAAATTTGAACATGACCAATTGCTTCACCAATAATTGGAATTTCATAATTTTTATAAAATGTTGAATTATTCCAAATTTTAAGTTTTGCATTTATTGTCCCAATAGGAATATTTTTTTCATCAAACTCAATCATTATTTGCGGAGGCTGGCCCATAACGGTTGGTATTAATTTTGTTTTAATATATGGAACAGTAGATTCTACTGCAACTATTCTTAAAATATCTGAATTGGAAAGAATACTATCCTTATTTGATTCTGCTAATTTTGATGCAGATATTTCCTTTAAAAGATAATCTTTTGTTTCCACTTTATTAGTTACTTTAGCACGCCCTAAAAGATTCATAGTCACTGTATAATTTTTTTTACTATCTGTAGATATTTTTCCTACATATAATAAAGCAGGATTTGAAGAAATTTCTTGTAAAACATTTGCAGTCAAAGTTAAAGTAACAGTGGGTGATGAAGATCCCATATTTGTTTCTAATGTAATCGTACGAATTATATTTCCAGAAAAATCTTGCGAATTAAATTCTGCACTCACGATACCACTTTCATTTGGTTTAAAAACCGTTTTTACGGTTTTACCATCATCCGCAAAAATTTTGGTATTAATACACCCACAGGCAGCATGAATATTACTGAATACTAAAACACCATTACCAGTATTTTGAAATTTAAATAAATGACTGACTCTTTGCCCTCGATAAATATCGCCAAAGTCATAACGTGTAAAATCGAATTCAACCCTTGGGATTTGTCCCTGTAAATTTATTTCTGATGAACTTTGAGCATAACTTGCTATTGAGTTACCAATAGAAACTAGTAAAAAGAAAAAAACTGTAAAAAGTCGCAAATGGCTCATATTGAGATCTCCAATGCCCCATGTTATCATCATACCGCTGTTGGTATAAACTCATTTTATGCTTAAGTCCAAATCTGATAGGTCACGATAAATCCATGGTAACAATTAAATCAAGAATTCTAAAGTATTTGTCTGTTGTTTTGAGTGGTTTCCTCGTTGCAATGGGCTTCCCTGGTTTTCATTTTCCAACTATAGGGCTTGGAATTATACTTCCATTCGCATTAATACCTTTATT
>CAYSZE010000284.1:0-2661 GCA_964435255.1 uncultured Oligoflexia bacterium | reverse complement strand
TGATTATAGTTTTTCTAATTTAAAAGATGATCGGACCCGAAGCTATTGGGTTACAAAACTAAATCATTTAACAAGTCAACAAGCCCGATTTTTAGCGACCTGGGCAATGGTTGATTTAAAAATTGATACTGATATAATTGAATTATTAAGTAATAAAGTAATAAATATAAAAGAAATTTTTTCTGACAAATATCATGAAGGAAAAGAAAACCTAAATATAACTGACTCCGTCGTAGAAGACTTAATTCAAGATGAAATTATTATAAAAGAAGAAGAAACTACTGTAGAAGGTCTTGATGAAGAGAATCAAGAAAAAATAGATAAAAGAAAAAAAGACCCTCTACATTTAGCATATGATACATTAAATACAGCAATTAAAGTTGGACTTGTTTCTGAAAGTAGAGATATACTAACTGGTCATTTAATTGGATATTATTGGGAACATCAATTCATATGGCTTAGTTTATCATTGCTTTTAAATAAAGATATAAAATCTAGAATATATTTTTTGCTTTCCGAACACATGTGTCACAAGTTAAATGAAAAAACAACTTTATCAGAAATTATTCAAATTTCTGAATACTTATCCAGATCAGATTTAAAAAAATGCGCTTATAGTGCTTACAGTGCATTACTCATTGCAACAGAAGACTTATGTGATTACACTTCAACAGAATTTATTATTGCTAAATTACAGATGCTAAGTGAGACCATTGAAAAAGAATGTCCTGAAGACGCTCCTGTTTTAATTCCCAAAATAAGAGAGCATATTGCCGACCTTTCTTTATCCCTTGGAAATTACGAACAAGCTGAAAAATATTACCAAGCTGTTAGCTGGAATACTATTAATACTAAAAGAAAAGCAATTTTAACTATTAAAAGTTTTTTTCCTTCACAAATTAAAAAAAGAGAAAAAAGGACGGAAGAATTTTTCAAATTAATTGCATTATCAGAAAGCGCAGGAATTATTGAAAGATCTTTTCTTGAGCTAAAAAGTTCGTATATTAACACAATTGAAAATGAAGTATATAAGGTACAAAAAAAGTTACAGGAACAAATTGAGTTTCTTAGCAAAGTTGATTCAAATAATTTAAAAATTTTAATGGATAGCATTATCCATCCTGAAGAATTTCAGGAAAATGCCAAAAATGACAAATCTAAACTTTTTCCTAAAATGCGCCCCGTCCGAGGTGCTGTTCTTTCCCGATTTTTTCGTTCCTGTATTGGTTGGATCGACAATAATATTTTAATTCCACAAATCATACGTGCCTTAAATTTTACAATTGAAAGTAACGATGGCGAAAGTATAGTTAATTTGCTTTTTTCCCTTTTAATTTGCGCAGAGCGAAATATTCCTAGTCGCTTAAGATCATTAATTATAGAAACAATTCTTGAGCTTTCAGGAAGACTTGGTAATGACTTAAATATATTTGAAGGTTATTTGTTAAAAGCTTGGTCGGCTATATTCTATGATGGTAACTTATTAGAAGGTAAAAAAAATATAGATAAAATAAATTCTTCAATGTCAAATGACTTGCCTTTTTCTTTACGACAATGCACTAGAAAACTCCAAATTTTTATTGAATTTGAATCTATGACTTTTGATGCCATTCGAAATCATAAAAATAATCCACAAAAATACAGTAAAAAATTTCAAGATTATCAACTTACAGATTGGCATATTGGTAATGTTATTTTTGCAATTCAACAATCACATTATAAACTAAAAAAACCTTTAGGTGATGATTTATTTATTGGAAATATTTTAGACGAAAAAACGGATCAATTATTGTTATTAACGCATTTGCTCTTTGAAAAAGGTCATGCACACGCTGCGGCTATCATATCCCAAGAGGCAAAAGAAGCTGGTATTAGGCAATGGTTTTTAGATCCTTCCTCACAAATCGATTACGTTCCTGAACTTTTTGCGACAAAAATGCATGAACTATCAACTTTAAAGAAAAAAGTTTTTGCTTCAACCCCACAAAATACAGCAAACAAATTCATGAGCTCTTTAAAAAATTTAAAAAAATTCATTCAATTTAGAAAAGACAGTTCTTTAAAATACTGGGGTGAAGATAGAGCTATCCTAACAAATAATAAGATTGATAAAGCCAACACTCAAGATACTGAAAGATTACATTTCTTAGCTCAAACCGCAATTCTATCAGGTTTTAACTGGACAGCTTACCGTTTGGCTTTAAAAGCCAGAACTGATATTGCTATCGTGATTGAAGATTTAAAAGATATTGAAAATAATGTAAAAGGCCATGCTATTTTACGGAAAGAATCGTTACAAGGAGCAGAGCTTATTCCCCAAAGTGTTACTCGTGCAAACGAACATCCTAGCAATTATGATGACTACCGTGAAAAAGCTTTTCAAACTTCACATGCTTATCCTGAACAAGGTGTTGCTATTAACTATGTACTTGAATTTCTTCATAATTTTCAAAATAACATCCAAAATTCAAAACTTTCAGAAGAAGAATTGTTTTTACTCGCCAATATGATCCGCCGTTCTGTACCAAAAGATAGTGATATTATTGAATCTACCCTAGCAGGAGCTTTAAAGGCTTCCGCCAAGAGATTAATATTAAAAGACAATAAAGTTGAAACACCTACCAATTTAGAAAATAAAAACAACACGGAAGATGAAAAAAC
>CAYSZE010000283.1:0-6059 GCA_964435255.1 uncultured Oligoflexia bacterium | reverse complement strand
GGATCAGGTATGAAATAACCATCATCTCCTTTATAGCGCAAATATTTTTTTCTATTTATATCTTCATATGTTCTAAATGGACGATCTCCTAGATCTTTATAGTCCCAATTTGAAATTGGTATTAAACTTTGATCAATTTTTTCTCGCATTTCATTTAGATCATCGTCTTTAATAAGTTCTTCTTGTTTTTGTTCACATTCTTTTCTCTCATTTGAATAAAAAATCATTTTCTCATTTGAACCATAAATTTGGAGTAACATCCATTTGGAGTTTGCATCGATAGCATCTTGCAAAATTTTTGTAGAAATATCAGCACTTGATGAAGCAGTATTAACTGAAATAATCTTGTATTTTGTTTTTTCTTTTGACATAAATTATCTCCATTAAGTTTTTGTCTGTAAACCAATTTAAATTACTTTTTGGATTTTTTCAAAATGTAGTTAAAAATTTGTTATTGTTAGATGCTATAGTTCAAATTCATCCGCGCATGAGAGTCGTTATAATTATATTATTTATTATAATGAATATTAATTTTCATTAACTTTATTAATACTATTATAATTTGCTAATGATTTTTCTCCTATTTCATTTCTAATAGCATTATAAAATTCTTCTAGTTTTTTATTAACTTCTTCTTTATTCTCTTTAGAGTAATATCCCTTTTTCCAATTTTCAGTGGCTTTTTCCATTTGTTCATAACGCTTATAAAAATCATGATCATCTAATGCATCTAATCTATTTTTATATTCAAGCCATATATCATTGCATTTGGTACTTATTATTTTTGGAAACAATATTTCGCACTTTAACCAGTCATTTTTAAAATTTATTATTATTTCTTTTTTTAATTCAATTCTATGATTTACCATTTCTAAAAAAGATGCGTCTTTTTTATCGTTCTGCAAATGTATAGGAGTAAAGAAATAAGAAAATTCTTCAACAAATTTTTTTGATGATATCATTATTTCTAATGAAAGCTTATGTTTTTCTGATTGGAAATATGTAAGAGCTTTTTTTACTCCTAATATAGCAGAATAAGATAGTAGAATAGTTCCTATTCCTGTTAAATAATTTCCAAACGCACTTGTTGAATCTGAACAAAAAATAGAAAAAATAAATCCAGCTATAATAATAACAAAAAATAGAAATAAATATAGTTTATTCATGAGTTCCTCCTATTTTTAAAATAATGGGTAAAGCATAAATCACATCAAAAAAAATTATAGAATAATATTAAATTATTACCTAAATGTAAATATTTGAAGACATGTGCTGCAACAAATTAGAAGGTTTCATCTGTATTGGATATCATTTCCCTTAGACAATTGAACTTTTCCCAAAGTGCTTAAGACTTGAATTGATATTACTGAAGATTTTAATTTTAATAGTTATACAATCTCAAGATTTTCTGGGATTTTGAAGCTTAGTTCACAAGACTATGAGTCAAATTCAGTCTAATCTTTTTTGATAAGATATTAATATTATTTAGATGTTAGTCTGGATGTCTAAGGGAAATGGCACTCAGGTCTGCAAATTTCAAATTGACGATATAATTCCTATCACTATTATTTTTTAAGGCTAGTATATATCAAAATATGATAGTTATATTTATTATTTTAATCACATAAGATCAGATCCAGCCCTATTTGACACAGTTACTTACCGCGTACCATAAAGTCAAAATCATTCGCATTAAAATCATCTACTGATTTTGAGTGTTGTTTTGAAATATCAATACCAATTTCATTCATCACCTGAATCGCATAAGGGTTAACTGAACTCGGTTTAGAGCCAGCGCTATGGATGATAAAATCTTCAGAAAGTATGCTTCTTGCTAACCCTTCAGCCATTTGGCTCCGTGCAGAATTTGCAACACACAAAAATAAAATTTTTTTCACGATTCTCTCCATTGTGGATAACTATTTTTTAACCATAACGAAACTTTTACAAGGACAAGTAACATTGGTACTTCTACTAAAGGCCCAATTACTCCTGCAAATGCAACTCCTGAATGAATTCCGAAAGCAGCAATAGAAACTGCTATTGCAAGCTCAAAATTATTAGAAGCTGATGTAAACGACAAAGTAACAGAACGACCGTAATCAGTCCCTATAAATTTGCTTAGCCCCATTGAAATAAAGAACATAATTGAAAAATAAAAGATAAGAGGAATTGCAATTCTTATTACATCATTTGGCAATAGTAATATAGTTTGTCCTTTTAAAGTAAACATAGCTACAATTGTAAACAAAAGAGCCAAAAGTGTTATAGGACTAATTCGAGGAATAAATATATTTTGATACCAAAATACCCCTTTTAATTTAATTCCCATAGTTCTGGTCAACGCTCCCGTTACAAAAGGAATGCCAAGATAAATTCCTACTGATTTTGCAATTTCTTCAATGGGAACATGAATTGCAATAGCATAAAATCCAAATTCTTTTGGTAACCAATAAGTAAAAAACCACGCATAGACTGGGAAAAAAAGTATTTGAAATATTGAATTAAAAGCAACAAGTCCAGCACAATATTCTGAATTTCCTTTAGCAAGTTCATTCCATATAATAACCATGGCAATACATCTTGCAAGGCCAATCAAGATGACTCCTGTTTGGTATTCAGGATAGTTTTTCAAAAAAAGTATTGCAAGTAGAAACATAAGTGCAGGGCCAATTATCCAGTTTTGAATAAGAGAAAAAGCTAATATTTTTTTGTCCTTAAAAACGACAGGAATTTGTTCATATTTTACTTTTGCTAATGGAGGATACATCATTAAAATTAATCCAATTGCAATGGGAATTGAAATGGAGCCTGAATTCATTTGAGAAAGAATCTGTGCGATTCCTGGAAACCAATACCCAATTGCAACACCAATAGCCATAGCAAGTATAATCCAAAATGAAAGATATTGGTCAATAAAAGCAAGTTTTTTCATGAGTCATCCTTCAGATAGTTAAAGATATTCATCAAAAATAAATTTATTTATAATAAAATTTAAAGCTCAGAATCTTGAACAAACTCACATCTTATTACGTTATTCATAGAATGTAAGAAAACATGAGGTATATTATAAATCAAAAGGATATCTTGAATCAAACAAAAATTAAAATATTGTTTAATAAATTCATTAAAAAATCTTACGTTGTGTGTCTATTTGAAGCAACCTCTTACCATGAACGTCTTAAGTTCTTTTTAGATTTTCTTGAAAAAAAGGTATTTTGTTCTATCCAATCAATTGTATTTTTTGGATTTATTTTTGTAATATAGTAATATCTTTTTCGAAATTAGTATTTTTCTTTTTTGTAAGTATCTAAAGGTAATATTTTAAATAATAAAAACAATTCATAACTTAGCTTCTTTACTTTTTTAGTTTTTAAAATTTTGCATAGACACCTCAAAAATATGCTGTTATAATAACTAAAAATTTTAAAATTATAGACTTTATAAATTCACAAATTTTGTATTGTATTAAATTAAAATTTAGTATATCTAATTAAGTAAATTAATAAATAAAAAAAAGGATAATCAAATGAAAGTAGCCTTTCTTGACTCTGAAAACAAAGATTTATTTTTAAACAATTGTTCTGATTTTATTGATGAATACAAATTACTTAAACCATACATGAAAGAATTAGGAGCCGATTTAGAACTTGTGAATTGGAGAAAATTAAAACTTAATCATAATAAATATGATATTATTTTACCAAAAAGATGCTGGGATTATAATTCTCATTATCTTGAATTCATAGATTTACTATATAACTTAAAAAGGAACAATATAAAAATTGTTAATAATGTAGATTTAATTTTATGGAATACGCATAAGAAGTATTTATTAGAGTTAAAAAATAACTCGTTAAATGTTGGTGATATTCTTATTTTGAATAAAGGTAATTATAATTATTTATCTTTGATTGAGAATTTTTTAATTAATTTACATTATAATAACAGAGAGAAAATATTTATTGCAAAACCTGCTATAGGTTTAGGCGGTAGTCATGTTTTTAAGTTTACACTTAATGACTTGGTAAGTAAAGAATCATTATTTAACGAAATTCTAGTAAAAGGAGATCTTGTAATCCAAACTTTCTTCCCAGAAATTGAACAAGAAGGAGAATTTTCATTCTTCTTTTTTAATCAGAAATTTTCACATGCATTGCAAAAAAAACCTGCAAAAAATTCATTTTTAGCTCATCAAATATATGGAGCCAAAAACTTGTCTTATTCTCCTTTAATAGAAGAAATTGATAAAGCAAAAAAATTCATAAGTACTATTAATCCAAATTATGTTAGAGTCGATATTGTAAAACGCAATGGTGAATTTTATTTAATTGAACTTGAACTTATCGAACCCTATTTGTATTTAAACGAAAATATGAATGAGAATATATTTGAATTTTGCAAATCTATTTTGAATTGAAAGTGTTTAATACCTTTTAAAAATCTGTATAAAATTTAAAATTATATTTAATTTATAATAAGTGGTTTATTGTTTTTGAATAGCTCCTTATGACATTTCAACTTATTTACTAATAAATTCATTATTAAACTAAAAATCAGTTTGAAATTTTTTTTTGCTTAATAATCCATCGAATTAAAAAAATTAAGAAAGTTTGACAGGATCATTATAATTAATCGGATTTTTAACTAGACTTAAAGAAATCTTAAAAGAAAGGGAATGTATGCTCTTTTATAAAAAATATTACTTTTTTGTATTTTTTCTTTCGTTTATAGCAAATATTTCTTCTGCAACTGAAACTAAAATAACACTTTTTACAGAAGATTATCAACCACCTTTTAATATGCTAGTAAATGAAAAGATATCTGGACTTGCAACTGAATTAACCGAAGAACTTTTTAAAAGAATCAAAATACCTTACGAGATTATAATGCTACCTTGGGCAAGAGCTGTAAATAGAACACAAAAAGAACCTAATACAGCACTCTACATTACTGCCAGAACACCTGAAAGAGAACAATTATTTAAATGGGTAGGTCCTATTTTAAAAAATAGATGGGTACTCTATGCTAAAAAAGGTTCGAACATTAAAATTTCTAACATTGAAGATGCAAAAAAATATGTGGTGGGGGGCTATAATGAAGATGGTTTTACTTCATACTTACTTAACAATGGTTTTATAAGAGGGGGAAATTTAGATATTTCTCTAAATCAGAAAAGTAATATTCTCAAACTTGAAAATAAAAGAATAGATCTTTAGGCTGTAGGTGAAATGCAAGGACCATCGCTTGCAAAAGAAATGAACATAAAGAACATTATTCCTCTTTATGCTGCTAAAGAGATAAACTTATTCATAGCTTTTAATAAAGACACCGACGATATTCTTATAAATAAATTAAATGCGGCTTTTGATAAAATGAAAAACGATATTAAAATATTAAACAGTTATAAAAAATATGGTATTGAGCGTAACATATGAAATTTTAGAAAGTATTTTTTCAAAAATACTTTCTAAAATGCTAAAACCAACATAAAATGTCTATATCACTATTTAAAAAGATAATTTCAAATAATATTATTAATTTAGATATAAAGTAAAATATTATTAATTTTGTTTATATATTTTTAATACTAATAAATATATTTAATTTTATTTGACGAAAGCAAAATTCATTTTCATAATAACAATGAATTTAATTTATTAACCGAGGAAATTTATGACAAATAATTCTAAATGCCCTTTCTCTGCAGCATTAAATCAAACTCAAACGAATAAAAATTGGTGGCCAAAACAATTAAATTTATCAATTTTACACCAAAATTCAAGTTTATGTAAACCAACAGAAAAATCTTTTAATTATGCTGAAGAATTTAATAGTTTAGATTTAAATGCGGTTATTAAGGATCTGCACAAACTCATGACTGACTCACAAGACTGGTGGCCTGCTGATTACGGACACTATGGCCCCTTATTTATTCGTATGGCATGGCATTCAGCAGGGACATATCGCATTTATGATGGCCGTGGAGGGGCAGGTAATGGGTCACAAAGATTTGCACCATTAAACAGTTGGCCCGATAATGCAAACCTTGATAAAGC
>CAYSZE010000282.1:0-3994 GCA_964435255.1 uncultured Oligoflexia bacterium | reverse complement strand
GGTACGCAGTAAGTAACTGTGTCAAATAGGGCGGGATGGGGACTTACAGTTATAAAATTATTAAATTTTTATTGATATTTTTTATCAGTCCTGTATCTGTAAAAACTTCTTTCAGAAATCTTTAATAATTTGCAAATTTCTGAGACTGAAGATTCATTCTTATTATAAAGAGATATGGCAGCTCTAATTTTGTCGGAAGAAATAATCTTTGGTCTATCACCGATTTTTCCTCTTACTCTTGCGGCTTCAAGTCCAGCTTTCGTTCTTTCCTTAATAATATTTCTTTCCAGCTCTGCAAAAGCTCCAGTAACATGAAAGAAAAAATTTCCAGTAGGACTAGTAGTGTCAATTGCTTCAATAAGGCTTTTGAACCCAAATTTCTCTTTATTCAAATCATTTATGAATGCTATAAGGTTTGAAAGGTTTCTTCCAAGCCTATCGAGTTTCCAAACGACGAGCGTATCACCAGAACGCATAAAATTTAAAGCTTCTTGAAGCCCTTTCCTTTCAATTTTTGCTCCGCTTGCAACATCTGAAAATACTCTTTCGCAACCAGCTTTTAATAAAGCATCTGTTTGCAAATTGCATGACTGATCTGCACTCGAAACTCTTGCATATCCAATAAGCATAAATATCTTTCAATTTGATTAAAAATATGGCAATTATGCCATAACTCATCTTCAAGGTGGTGTTTTGGCAGTTTGATTTTGGCATGAGTTACGGCACAGAAATATCCTTGAAAAAACAAACCCTTCACATTGTAATCCTTGTCCGCCAAAAACCAAGGTTTATGGCACATTTGATAGGAAAAATATGGCTAATATTAGTGAGACCGCATATCCAAGATTCAAAAGCTCTTACACTGAAAGTGAGCTATTGAAATTATTTAACCCTTCAGAAGATGAAATCATATTTTGTAAAAAGAATGCAAGAAGTATAGGCTCCTTTTTATGTCTCATATTAACCATAAAATCCTTTAGAAATTTAGGAAAATTTATCAATGTAACTGACATACCTGAACAAATAGTGAAATATATTTCTAAAAAAGTTAACATTAAATACAATAAAAAACTAATTGAGAATTATAAATCATCTGGAACAAGAAAAATTCATATAAAAAAAATTCGAGAATGTTATGGCACCAAATCCTTCTATAATGGAGGACATGCAATTATTAGTAAAGTACTTGAGCAAGAAGTTAAAATCAAGCAGAGTATTTCTGATTTAATAAATATTTGTGTTGAATCCCTTATTAAAAACTACTTTGAACTTCCTAGTTATGAAGTGCTATTAAAAAACGTAAAAAAATTCAGGTCAAAAGATAACATATCTATTTATTCAAATATATATAAAAGACTTAAAGATGAGGATAAATTATTTATTCATAAAGTTTTACTAAATGATAATTTCGATGAAAATTGGAATTCAATAAAAAAAGATTTTAATAAACCAAGCATAAAAATGCTAATTGAAATGCTTAAAAAATACGACTACTTAAAAAGCAAATCTTGCTACAATTATTTATTAGAAAATTTAGCTCCTTCAAAAATAAAATTCTTTTATGAAATTGCAAATAGTTATGACATTAGAACAATGAACAAATTAACTGAAAAAAAGAGAATAACACTAATCCTATGCTTTATATCATACAAGTTCTCTAAAGTTACAGATGATATTTGTACTGTTTTTATAAAAAGAATCAGAAGATGTCATAAAAAATCTTCTATTGATTTGCAAAAATATATTGAAGAAAATCAAGAAAAAACGGATGAAGTATTCAAAACTATTATTGATATTGAAGATACTATTAAATCAAATAATAATCAATCTGAAAAAATAGCTAATGTTCAAAACATAATTGATGTAAAACACAACGTTTTTGAATATGCGAGATACCAACTAGAACATGGTACTAAAAATCATTTAAGATTCATGTGGAAGTATTTTAAAATGAATAGGAAATCATTTTTCAGGATTTTAAAAAAAATCAAGATTTCTTCCACTACAGAAGAAGATGGATTAATATCCGCAATAGAATTTGCTATTTTTCATATGAATAGCACTTCTGAATTCCTTGAAGTAAGCAAAAAATATAGAAGAAATAAATTATATGGTCCTATGCTTTATGATTTGTCATGGGTTCCTGACAAATGGTGGAGAATTGTAACCAATCAAAAAAATAGAAAGAATATGCCCGTTGAAGTAAATAGAAGGAATTTTGAAGTTTGTTTATGTGATGAAATAATGAATGGATTATTAAATGGCGATTTATGTGTGGAAAATAGCATTGAATATTCTGACTATAGGAAAGAATTAATATCTGAAGAAGAGTCATTAAGAACTCTTTTTGATTATGGAGAAACGATTGGAATTCCTGTAGTAGAAGAAGAATTCATTCATAAATTAAAATCAGAATTTGTTTCTATTTCTGATTTTGTAGATGAAAATTATAAAGATAATAAGTATTTCAAAATTTTCAAGGGAGAACCGAGATTAAAAAGAAATAATACAAAAGAAGAAAATCAAAAAGATATCGAAACAGTTGATAATTTGATTAGGGTAAAATTAGAAAAACAAACTCATTCATTACTTGACATTGTTATTTCTAGTACAGAATGGCTTAACTGGACTAAATTCTTTGGTCCATTAAGTGAACATTCCGCAAGGATGAAGGGAAGAAAATTAAGGTATTCAATTATGACTTTTGCTTATGGTACAGGATTAGGTACAACTCAAACTGTAAAATCTATTCCCGAATTAAACAGGAGAAATATTTCGTTTACAAATATCCGCCATTCCACTTCTGACAGAATTGACAAAGCAAATAATGAAATAATTAATGAATATAATAAATTTGATCTGCCAAAGTGTTGGGGAAATAATTCTAGTGTTTCTACCGATGGAACACGTTGGGATATTGCCGAAAATAATTTATTATCAGAATATCATATCAGATACGGAGCATATGGAGGAATAGCCTACTATCATGTTACGGATACTTATATCGCTTTATTTTCACACTTTATACCTTGTGGAGTAAGAGAAGCTATTTATGTATTTGATGGTCTTTCAAAAAATGTAAGTGATATTCAGCCAGATACCATTCATGGAGATACACACTCACAAATGTTAACAGGCTTTGGTTTGTCATATCTTCTAGGAATAAAACTTATGCCTAGAATTAAAAATTGGCATGGTTTTAAGTTTTATAAACCATCTCCTGACTATATTTTTAAGTCTATAAATGAATTATTTTGTGATGAAAAAATTGAATGGGATGTTATTGAAAAAAATTTATTGCAAATGTTTAGAATTGCTCAATCAATTAAAGCAGGTAAAATTCATCCTTCTTCAATATTAAAAAGATTATCTACAAGTTCAAAGAAGAATAAAATATACTATGCTTTTAGAGAGCTCGGACGAGTAGTAAGAACTATGTTTTTACTTAAATACTTATCAGATGAAGATTTAAGGCAAATGATTCAGGCAGCAACATGCAAAAGTGAATCATTTAATAAATTTGTTAAATGGCTTTATTTTGGTGAAGATTTTATATCTGAAAACGTTCGTGTTGAACAAGAAAAGGCAATAAAGTACAATCATTTACTTGCAAATATACTTATTTTTTATAATGTTTTTTCAATGTCTAAAGCTATTAAAGAGCTTATTCATGAAGGACATCCAATATCTAAAAAAGTAATTTCTAAGTTAAGTCCATATCGTACGTCTCATATAAATAGGTTTGGAACATATAAAATTGAAAAACTTCCAATTCAAAAAGAAGACTTTAATTTTAAGTTAGATTTATTATAAGAAATATTATTTTCATTACTCTATTTCACGTATGGTAATATTGTTTCTCCAAAATATATTGAATCTATTAATTTAATTCCAGAGTTTGATAGAAGATGTGAGAATTATTTGAATGCTAGATTTATTTAAATAGAATTTTTGTTCCCTGCTCACCAGTGTCAGGATCAGGTATGAAATAACC
>CAYSZE010000281.1:0-8708 GCA_964435255.1 uncultured Oligoflexia bacterium | reverse complement strand
CGACTATAATGTCCTCTGTATTAAACATAAATGATCTTTTGCAAAAAAGATTCACTCTTATGTCCTGATCCTCAGGGCCTCTATCAGCTGAAAAAATTTGTCTATAGGAAATGATCTCGTTGTTACCAATTTTTTCCTTTATATCAGGCATCCCATATTTAGGATGTTTTAAAACTTCAGCAATGGATTTTCCGATCCATGGTTTTAAAGATACTTTTTCAGACTGCATTTTAGCAGAGTTTGTATTTGAACTTTGACAACTTGAAATGAATAAAGCTGATACTAATAGCAAACACTTCATATAAAAGAAACCCTCATCAACAATAGGCTTTTACCAACATTCATCATTATGAGGTTGGCCAAAAAAAACTTCAGCAACTCTTTTTTTGGTTGCATTCGAAGCATCCACTGGCAGATTTTCAATAGAAAACCATTTAGCCTCAGCAATCTCTTTATTACTCTTAAAAGGTTCTATATGGAATTCTTTTATGAGATAAAGACTCACTATGTCGTAAACCCCTAAATAGATATTGAAATAACAATCGATAATTTCTGGTGATTTTAAGGGAATCACTCCTGCTTCCTCTTTAACTTCACGAATAATTGCTTGTCTTGGAGATTCGCCTTTATCAACACCACCACCAGGAAAATGCCAGCCAGGAGTATAAGTATGCTTTACTAACAAAATTTCATTTTTTGAATTTAAAATAATAGCACGTGTACCAAGTGTCGTTATGCCAACACATTTCTGATATAATTTGAAAATCTTTAAAAGAAAATAATAAATTTTTACCTTCAAATGTGAATCCTACTTTTATTTGATGTTCGAAGTAATGCGACAAAATAGATGAAAACGGGCAATAGAATAGCAAAAAAGAAACCATAGCTTTCCGAAAATAACATACTAAAACCAACAATGGGAGGCCCAACCAACGATCCTAAACCAAACATAGCAACAATAGCAGAATTACCTCCTGCCAAACTACTTCCTTGATATTTATTTCCAACGATTATTAAAGCCAATGTATAAAACCCAGAAATACAAGCTCCCCAGAAAAACAATATAAAATAGAGTATAAAAGGAAATTGAATAAATACTTTTATCCCAATTGCTCCTAAAAGGCTTATAATAGTACAAATGATTAACGACTTTATAGCTCCATATTTATCAGCAATTGCGCCCACAAAATATTGCAAACATGCCTGTCCAAGCCCTACAGAAATTAGAAGTGAAACCGAAAGCCTTTCAGACAGACCATTTTTTTCTCCAAAAATAGGGAGGAGATTAAAAGCAGATGTTTCTAAATAGCCATAAACAACTGCAGCAAACATAGCAATTGGTGTAGATTTAATAATAGGGAGCAAAGGGGTTTTTTCTTCTGTGGTTATATTTGGTATTTTCTTTTGCGCTATAAAAAGCGGAATCAAAACTAAACTTAAAAATAAAGCACCAACGACAAATGGAGTTATGCCTAAAGAACCTGTTATAGTTAATATTCCAGCACCAATAAAATAACCAATACTAAGACAAGAAGAAAAAATCCCCATTATTCTTCCACGCATTTGGTCAGAAGAAAGCTCAGCAATCCAAGTTTCGCTAGCAACAAAAATAGCGTCAAGACATGCGCCAAATATGAATCTAAGCAAAAACCAAAATAATAAACTTTGCGTAAAATAAAAACTAAAAAAAGAAAAAATTGCTACAAGCACACATGACATTATAAATAGTTTTAACCCATATTTTTCCATATATTTAACGAATAATGGAGCTAAAACCATAGCTGCTAGAGCTGGCATCGATGTGTTTAAACCAATTATAGAAGAGGAATACCCCATGTTTTTCATTAATATTGATAACAAGGGAAGTGACAAACCAAACCCAATACCAGTTGAAGCAACACATGCTAGTGCTGCAATAATTCCAATTGAATTTTTATTATTATTTATATTTAACAAATTCACTTAAATTCTTACCTATTATTTTAATTGAAATAGTAAATAAATACGTAGCCAATAAAGAAAAAAACAATATTTTAAAATATATTATTAGTCAAATTAAATTTATTTATCATAAAATATTAAAATCTTATATTTTATCAAAAATTATTCGTTTTTTGCTGCTTTATCTTTAGAGTTTGTATCTGTAGCCGCATTATCAGAATTTGTATTTTTTTCATCAGCATCGGCAGGTGGCTGATTAGTAGTTTTTTCCTTATACGGAGCCTGATCTTTTAATGGGACTTTTGATGAAAACTCTTTAGAAAATATAGGAGATTGTTTGTCTTCATTATTAATTAATTTTCCTGTTTCCTTAGAATAAGTTCCTTTTGGAAGGTTAGGTTCTATATACTCTGTTTTTTGAAATTTTGGCAACTCCCCTGGCATAAGCGGATGATAGCTTTGTTCAACACTTATATCATAATGAGGCGCATCAATATAAATATTTCCACTGCCATCAATTTTTAAATTTACATTATCAAGTTCTTGATTTTTAACAGAATTAATATTCACACCATTCAAATAAATAATACGTCCAGTCATAAATGTAGATTCATAGGGAAGTTTTCTTGGCGGCATAATAACAGGCTGGACTGCAACACCTTGCGGTCTTTGTAAAGTAACTGATGGGGCATTCATAATCTCCAACGTTTGATTCGTAACAGGAATGGGTGCGCTTCCGACTCTTTGTACTCCCCCTCCTTGCAATGGAGCCACTTGCACTGGAATTTCTTGATTAGGAGAATGCTGTTGATAATTATAATCCGCAGGTTTTATGTCTGGTATAACTGTTTGTGAATAAGATGCAAAAGAGTTTAATATTAATGACATAAATATTGTTTTATTTAAAAATATTAAAACCTTTTTCATAATACTTCCTTATATAATAAAAGTTTTATTATGAATTTATAATATTTTTTATTAAATTAACAGAGAAAATTCTGCACCTTTGTCCCTATAACAGGAGCAAATAAGTATCCACTTTTATGAGCCCCTGCACATACAATTTTTTTAATATTATGACAATTATCAAATAATTCACTAATAATAATTTCTGAATGACCAAACCCAACTCGATACCCGTCGGTTTTATTAAGG
Source organism: uncultured Oligoflexia bacterium (assembly GCA_964435255.1). Taxonomy (GTDB): domain Bacteria; phylum Bdellovibrionota_B; class Oligoflexia; order Silvanigrellales; family Silvanigrellaceae; genus Silvanigrella. The sequence continues at coordinate 5,612 of CAYSZE010000281.1, read as the reverse complement.
TTTTTTTCATTAGAAATAGTTATAACATTATTTACTTGATGCTCTTTTGCCAAAGCAATAAGTTTTAGATTAGCTATATTTAATTCATTCTGATAATTATAGCCAATATTTTTTACTTTTACAGTTGTAGATGATAAAAATTGTTTTTTATTATTACCGCTAAAAGTAACTTTTGTTTTTAAATCATCTGCATTTTTTTCAATTAATGCATGGTTATTTAAATAAATAAGATTTTCACCATAAAACGTTGATCCAATAGATAAACGCTCCTTTGTCATTTCAACAGGAACAGTAATACTTAAATTTTTAATTAAATCTTTTGTCCAAGATCCTGTACAAAAAATAATATTTTTACATTTATTTTCTTGAACTATATTACTATATATTTCTTTATCAAAAGTTGCTTGTTCAAATTTTACACTTCTTTTAATGAGAACTTTTTTTAAAATTTTTAATAACTGAAGAGCATCTACCCAAGCTTCATCTTTATATATTACAGTGTTGTTTTCACCTATTAAGATTGAGTCTGTAGGTAAATTTCTTTTTTGTAATTCTTCATTATTTTGCTTAACTCTTTTATACTGTTTTTTTTGTTGTTCTTCCGATAAATAATGATCAACCCCAGTTGCGCAACAGAAAATAGAATCTAAGGTTACATCTTTGGTATTTAACTCTTCAAGAAGATTTTCTAACCAAGTTCTATAATATTTTTTTGCTTCTAATTTTAAATGAAAATGAGGATCTCGTGCAAATAATTGTCCTTTAGTAGCTAAATTTGCAGCCGCCGCTAAAGAACCTGCTAATCTATTTTCATTGGAAATTATTTTTACTTCAGAAGGAAATATCTTTGAACGAGTTAAATATTCAGCGACTGATAACCCCAAAATACCTGAACCAATAATTATATTTTTTGCCATTGTTAAACCTTTATCTTCTAAGGAATTTATCCTTAACTAGGTTTATATAAGACAAAAATAAAAAAAAGATAAGCTATTTTACAGCGTCTTGATTAAAAGCATATTTGCTCATGCTTTTTAAATATAAAAAAGCACTCTTAACCTGATAATCATCGCGTAAATAAGTTGGCCATTTACTAATTTCAATTTCGTTCTCATTTTGTTTATTTTGCAACGATAACGTATCTTGATCTTTAGCTTCAATGTGTTTTTCTAAATCAGCCTCTCTTCTTGGATAACGCTGTTGCGGCCCTTCATTTTGAATTTGTTGCACTTTTCCTAAAACAGACTGCGAAATTAGTGGAATATCAGGAGTGATTCCTTTAGCCTGAATACTTCTTCCTTTTGGCGTAAAATATCTTGCAATAGTCATTTTTAAAGCACCACCATTAGGCAATGGTATTATATTTTGCACACTTCCCTTACCAAAAGTTTGAGTGCCCATAATGATAGCCCTTTCTCTATCTTGCAAAGCACCAGCAACAATTTCACTCGCACTCGCCGTTCCTTCATTCACCAAAACAATCATTGGAAAATTAGACAAGGTATTTCTTTTAATTGCATATTCAACATCGTCTGGTCTATTGATATCTCTCCCAACAGTCGAAACAATTATTCCTGAATCGATAAATAAATTTGTTACTTTTACAGCTTGTTCTAATAAACCGCCTGGATTATTTCTAAGATCTAAAATGAGTCCTTTTATTTTACCATTATTTTTTGCTTCAAAATTTTTAATATATTTACTTAATTGTTCAGAAGCATCTTCTTGAAAAATTGTTAATTTAGTATAAGCATACCCATTTGATAACTCTGCTATCGATGCACTATTACTTCGAATAACTTCTCTTTCTAAAGAAATTCTCTTTAGTACACTTTGTTTTCCATTTTTATCGGGCGTGAAATATTCAATAATAACTTCACTTCCAACATTTCCTCGCATTTTACTCAATGCTTCTTCAATTGACTTAGGAGTAACTACAACATTTCCTACAGAATAAATAATATCTCCTGGCTTTAAACCTGCACGAGCAGCAGGTGAGTTATCAACAATTTCTACTATTTCAAGTTTCCCACCAGCAGGATTAATTACAACTCCAATACCACCAAATTTTCCACTGGTATCAGAACTAAAATCAGAATATTGTTTTGCAGTTAAATAAGTAGTATGCGGATCCAAATCTGCTGTCATACCTTTTAAAGCTTTTTCAAGTAATATTTCTGGATTTACTACTTTTGGATCAACATAATTTGCTTCTAATAAATTTAAAACTTTTGCCACTGACTCCAAATATTGGTACTTTTTATTCTCTAATTCCATTTTGGCTTTTGAATCTTTTTCATTATTAACTTCAGGTGGCAGAACATTACTAAACAGTTCATCACCATGCCGGGCATATGAAATTTGAAATTGGACTAAAGTAAGAATTAAAAATAATTTAATAGAAAAATTTTCCATAATCTTACCTTTTCAAAATTTGAATTTTTGCAAATTAGAAATATTTATTTAATTTTAATCTTAATCGCGATTCACAGAAAGAAGGTAAAATTTGACTCACTTTTTTTTCCCAGTGAGCTAATAAAAAAAGCCATAGACTCATTTTAATCTATGACTTTAAGTAAAATTATTTAAAATTAAGCAGGTGAGCCTTCACTAGAACCTAATTTACGACCAGGATAGCTTTTACGTCCAGATATCATTGATTTCATAAATTCTCTGTTCAGACGTGCGATATTTTCTAAACTAATATCCTTTGGACAGGCACCAGCACAACTTCCCATGTTTGTACAAGAACCAAAATCTTCAGAATCCATTTGATAGACCATTTTGGCAACACGTTCTGAACTCTCAGCTTGTCCTTGTGGCAATAAAGCCAATTGTGAAACTTTTGCTGATAAAAACAACATAGCTGAGCCATTACGACAAGCAGCAACACAAGCACCACAGCCAATACAAGTCGCAGCATCAAAAGCCAAATCAGCATTTTCTTTTGGAATAGGAATTGCATTGCCATCAGGCGCACTTCCTGTATTTACAGAAACATAACCACCAGATTGAATAATACGATCAAGCGCACTTCTGTCTACAACTAAATCTTTAATTATAGGGAAAGCCTTGGCTAAAAAAGGCTCGACCACAACAGTTTGGCCATCTTGATAATGACGCATATGAAGCTGACAAGCTGTTGTTGACGTTTGTGGGCCATGTGGGTTGCCATCAATTACCATTGAGCAAGAACCACAAATTCCTTCCCGACAGTCATGATCAAACGCAATAGGTTCTTCGCCTTGTTGAATGAGTTTTTGATTTAAAATGTCTAACATTTCTAAGAAAGACATATCAGGATTGACATTGTTTAATTCATAATCAACTAACTTACCTTCTGCATGGGGGCCTGACTGTCTCCATACTTTTAAATGTAAAGTCATCATTTTATGATTTGAATGCGCATTTGATTTATCCATAAGGGTTAATCCTTTTTTAATTACTTATAGCTACGTTGAGTTGGATGACAGTAATCGAATTTTAATTCTTCAACATGACGCTCAGGTTTTTTACCTTCGCCTTTGTATTCCCAGGCTGCGACATGAGCGAATTTATCATCATCTCTTTTAGCTTCATTATCTGGAGTTTGATGCTCTTCACGGAAATGGCCACCGCATGATTCTTCGCGCGCTATTGCGTCAAGACACATTGTTTCACCAAGTTCTAAAAAGTCTGCAACCCTAGCTGCTTTTTCCAGTTCTTGATTTAATTGTTCTCCACTTCCAATAATAGAGACATTTTGCCAAAACTCTTCTCTAATTTTCGGAATTTCAATCAGAGCTTTTTCTAGACCATTTTTATTACGAGCCATTCCACAATAATCCCACATAACTTGGCCTAACTTTTTGTGGAAATGATCTACAGTTTTGTTACCTTTAATACTTAATAATTTTTGTGTTCTTGATTTAACATTATTCATTGCTTCTTTAAATTCAGGATGATCTGTTGTTACTTTTTGTAAGGTTGTTCCACCAATATAATGAGTTAAAGTAGTAGGAACAACAAAGTAACCATCTACAAGACCTTGCATTAATGCAGAAGCTCCCAAACGATTTGCACCATGATCTGAAAAATTTGCTTCACCTAATACATGCAAACCAGGAATGGTTGATTGCAAATTATAATCAACCCATAAACCACCCATTGTATAGTGAACAGCTGGGTAAATACGCATTGGTGTTTTATATGGATTTTCGCCCGTAATTTTTTCATACATTTGAAATAAGTTGCCATATTTATCACGAATTTTATCTTCGCCAAGACGATTGATAGAATCTTGAAAATCAAGAAAAACAGCAAGCTTGGAAGGACCAACACCATGCCCATTATCACATTCTAATTTGGCTGCACGTGAAGCCACATCACGCGGCACTAAGTTACCAAAACTTGGATAACGACGTTCTAAATAATAATCTCTTTCATTTTCTGGAATTTGCGCAGGAGCACGTGTGTCACTTAAATTTTTAGGCACCCAGCAACGTCCATCATTTCTTAATGACTCAGACATTAATGTTAATTTAGACTGATGATCTCCAGATACAGGAATACAGGTTGGGTGAATTTGTGTGTAGCAAGGGTTACCAAACAATGCGCCTTTTTTATGTGCACGCCAAATTGCAGTTGCATTAGATGCCTTTGCATTTGTCGACAAATAAAAGACGTTGCCATAGCCACCAGTTGCTAAAACCACAGCATCGGCATGATGCGCTTCAAGTTCACCTGTGATCAAGTTCCGAATAATCACGCCTCTGGCGTGTCCATCAATGACGACAAGATCGAGCATTTCCGAACGTGGATACATTTCTACACTGCCTTCAGCAACTTGGCGCATCATAGCTTGATAGGCACCAATTAAAAGTTGTTGGCCCGTTTGTCCACGTGCATAAAAGGTTCTAGATACTTGTGTCCCACCAAAAGAACGAGTGTCTAAAAGGCCACCATATTCGCGCGCAAAAGGAACACCTAAAGCAACACAGTGGTCAATAATTCTTACTGAACACTCTGCTAAACGATAAACATTTGATTCACGAGCGCGATAATCACCGCCCTTAATTGTTTCGTAAAATAAACGATAAATGGAGTCACCATCGTTTTTATAATTCTTTGCAGCGTTTATACCACCTTGTGCAGCAATAGAGTGTGCTCTTCTAGGGGAATCATGAATGAAAAAGCATTTCACATGATATCCCATTTCACCTAATGAGGCTGCGGCTGAAGCACCAGCAAGCCCGCTCCCAACTATAATAATCGAATGTTTTCTTCTATTAGCTGGGTTCACTAACTTTGAAGAAAAACGATGATTTGTCCATCTATCTTCTATAGGGCCCGTTGGGCATTTTGAATCAAAATTGTAAGTCATATTATGTTACCTTGATAGAAAAACGTAAATGGGTTGAGAAAAGAAGCCTGCCGCAACAACAACTGCATAAGTATAACCAAAATATTTAAAAAATTTATTATACCTAGGATGGCTGATGCCAAGTGATTGAAAAATAGACTGGACACCATGATATAAATGCAAACCAACTAAAACCATAATCAAGCAATATGATGCCACATAAACAGGATCTTTAAATTTTTCTTCAACTAACTTAAACATGTCACGCATT
>CAYSZE010000280.1:0-6733 GCA_964435255.1 uncultured Oligoflexia bacterium | reverse complement strand
TCTGTGTTAACAGAGGAAGTAAGTCAGGCTAAAAAATTAGCAGGTGAAACTTTAAATAAACTTATGCTAATTGGTTCTGAAGCGCATGCCGAATGGGAAGATGTAACCAAAAAAATAAATAGTGTGTTAATTGAGGTTGATAAGCATTCAGAAATAATTCTAGATGCAAATATATCTAATTTAAATATGAGAACAATGGCTTTAGAAAAAGTTATTAGAGATGCCGAAAATATTAACCAAAATATGCTAGTTTCTATAAAAAAAGCGCAAAAAATATTAAAACTATTTGATGCTTCAGTGCCAACAGAAGAAATATTCAAAGAAATTCAAAACGAAAAATATTCTGAAGCTAAAAAACTATTACAGCAAGGAATTGAAGCAAGTGAAATTGTCAAAAGACTAGGAATGAGTCTTTCAGAAGTTTTATTAATTTCTTCTTACACTTAAACTTAGAATTTTTAATGGAGGAAATAATGCGGTTTGTTTTATATTGTATTGTTTTTATTTCTTTAAATTTAACTGTTTTTGCAAATGAAAAAACAATTAAGTTAGCTACTTTGACTTGGGAACCATATATAGGACCAAACATATTTAAAAATGGGCCTGTTGCAGAAGTGATTCGACAAGCTTTAATTAAAGAAGGTTATAAATTAGAATTGGTATTTATGCCCTGGGCAAGAGCTCTCGCTGAATCAGAAAAAGCTTCAGATGGAATTGATGGTTGTATGCCCAAATATTATGATAAAACTATTTTAGATAAGTATGTTTTTTCTGAGTCTTTTTTTGAAAGTCCTGTAGGGTTTATTACTAATAATAGTAATTTAAGTAAAATTAGTTATAAAATTAACAAAAATGATTTAGATAAAACATATGATAATTTGAAAGGCTTAACATTTGGTGTTGTGCGTGGATATTTTAATGAATAAAAATTTGATAAAAGAAGTGACTTAAATAAAATAGATGTTACTAATGATGAAGCAAATATAGTTAATTTAGCTAATGGAAAGGTAGATCTTATTTTTATAGATAAATATGTCTTTCATTATTTAGCTAGAAAGAATGATAAAATGAATATTAATGAAAAAAACTTCACCATGCTAAACCCGCCTATATCTAGTCATAAATTATTTATAATATTTTCAAAAAGAGCAAAGAATTATTTAGAAAAAGTAAAGGCATTTAATGATGGATTAAGTAAATTAATTCATGAGAAAAAACTGCAACGAATTAAAAATGAGTTTGAAGATTTTAAATAAAAATTATTACACTATTAGTGTTATTGTTTTTCAAATTTTATGTTATTAAGCCTTATTAAAAGTGAATTTTAATAAAAAGTAAGAATAATTATTTATATATTTTAATAATTTATTTTAAAATTCTGGTTTGATAAGAGTTTTGTATTCAATGCTATGGGTTTTGTATGTGGTATTTTTATTAATGAATTATCAGCTTCTTATATTTTGATTAATTTTGCTAAAAATACACTAGTTCATTGCTTGTTGTTTTGGAAAACTTATTATCATAAGTAGAAAATTAATTAAAAAAATCAATAAATATTCACTCTGGCTTCAAGAAGTTTTTTTAATGTAATATTTTAAAAATTTGACAAATATAAAAATATTATAAATATTTTTATATTTATATTTTAATGATTTATAAATACTATTTTTTGTTGATTTATTTTATTAAATATTACTAATATATTTTAATTTGATAAACAGAATAAGTTTGACATTATATTGATCTGTTAATTTATATGTGTTAACTAGAATTTAGTTATTAATACATTACTTTTATAGGAGTATAGATATGAAATCGATATCATTAAAATGCTTGCAAATGTATTTTGTTTTAGCTTTAGCTATCTGTTCTGTAATCCCTTCATTTGCCCATGCTTTAGTGAATATAGTAAATGTTGCTACTGGCAAATATCTTGATAGTAATGGTGCTGGTAATGCGTATGCATTAAATGGAAATGGTGGAAATTATCAATTATGGGATATCATTTGGTTTGATAGAGGTGTTGTTACTTTTAGGGATTATGCAACTGGTTTAACTTTAGATAGTAACGGTGCTGGTAATGTGTATACGTTGACAGGTAACGGTGGTAATTATCAAAAATGGCAAATTCAATATGAAAACGATGGCAAATTTCGCTTAAGAAATGAAGCTACAGGCAGATATTTAGACAGTAATGGTGCGGGTAATGTCTATACTTTGCAAGGCAACGGTGGTAACTATCAATTGTGGACATTTGTTTGGCATTAATAAAATATATTGTCTGAATAATTAATAGTCACATAAATTTTCTAAATAATTTATGTGATATTTTTTTAGCTGTTATATTATTTCTTCGCCATTTTTCATTAATCGCACAACAACTCTTCTTACTCTTCTTTTGCTGACTTCTACAATTTCCATGACGACATTATTTAAAGTTAATTTATCACCCGATTTTGGTATTTGGCCAAAATGATGCAATATTAAACCTGCAAGTGTATCAAATTCATTGGTTTCAATTCCTTTTGTAAAGTCTTCTACTTTTAAATCAAAGAAATCACAAAAGTCGTCAATATGAATTTTACATTCAACCAAAAACTGATTTGCGACCTGTGTTGGTCTAATAGCATCTTCTTCATTGTCAAATTCGTCTCTTACTTCGCCAAAGATTTCTTCAAAAATATCTTCCATGGTCACTATGCCACTTGTTCCACCATACTCGTCTAAAACAATTGCCATATGTTGTTTATGTTTTTTCATTTCTTGGAATAAATGATCTACTGGTTTTGTCTCAGGAATAAACATAACTTCTCTTCTTATTTCAGAAACATTTGCTTCATAGCAGTAGGGTTCAGCATGGTGTTTCTTTAAGAAAAAAAGCGCATCCTTAGCATGAATTGTTCCTATAATATTATCGATTTTATCTTCATATACAGGTATACGTGATAAACCTGTTTCTCTAAATTTTTCTACCGCTTCCACTATCTTCATTGATTGCGGAACCGCTGTGAGATCTATTCTATGCACCATAATTTCACGGACAACAGTATCACCTAATTCAAAAATACCAGATAACATGTCGTGTTTTTGTTCAGGGATCACGCCTTCTTTTTCGCCAACGTTTATTAAAAACTCCAACTCTTCTTCTGTAATTTGTGGGTCAGAACTTTTATTGCTTTTTTTAGAATTAAAAGAAGTAATATACTCACTTATGGTAGTCATTGCGATAGAAAAAGGGAGAAGAATATAATAAAAAAATTTATAAACATTTAAAACTGGAATAATAATTTTTACAGCATGGGTTTTAGCAAACGTTTTGGGTATTATTTCTGCAAATAAAACGACAATGACTGTCATCATACCCGTAACAAGAAAAATTTGGGTATTGCCAAAATGGGTGCGCATGAGATCATCAACAAGAATTGAAGCAAAGATATTTGCTAAATTATTACCAATTAAAAGTGAGGCAAGAACACGTGATGGTTTGTTTAACCATAAGTTTAAGACTTGAGCAGATTTTTTTCCTGATTCATAAAGATGTTTTGCTTTTAAATTAGATATACTAGTCGCGGCAGTCTCTGTTAAGGAAAAAAACGCAGAAATACATAATATAATGATGACTAGAATGATTCCAGCAACAAGGCTTTCCATTCATAAATCCTTTATTTGCTATTTAATATTGTTTTACACCAACTTGGTTTTCCCATTTCTTTAATGAGAACTGTTTGAATATTTTTTTCAAGTTGGGTCATAACAATCCAAGCATTTTTGTTACGTTCATGATCAAAACCCTTTAAATGTATCATTCCATGAATAATCATTTTTTCGAGTTCTGCAGCAAAGGTTTGTTTTGCTTTTATTGCTTGATTATAGCAAATTGGCAGACAAATTAAAATGTCACCTAGATACTGAGTAGTAGAATTATTAGGCAAATCTTCAGATACTGGGAAACTAAGTACATCTGTAGGATAATTTTTGCCGCGGTAATAAGAATTAACAGAAGTCATTTCTTCGCTTCCGCAAAATTTAATACTTAGCTCGGTTGAAAAGTCACTCATTAATCCAAGTATATAATATATTCTTTTTTTTAATTCATTTGTAGAAATTGTTACGGAAAAATATGAATCAGTTTCTTCATAAAGGTGTTCTTTCTTTTTCTTAAGAAGAGCATTTTTCTTTTGCGCGGTAATAATATTGGCTATAAATTTGGGTTTAGTATTTTTTTTCATTTCAAATGTGTTTTTTTGTCCTTTAATATTTATTGTGTTTTTTGAACTTTTGGATAAAAGCAACGAAATCCGTTTTGCGCAAAACTGATACAAGCTTTTGCGTTATCATAACCTGCAAAAAATTCACCGTTCACTTCCCCTATAGATAAATTCTGGGCAAGTATTTTACCATTATTATTATCTATCATAAATACTTGACCATTATTTAATACTGCTAAAGTAACATCGTGTTCGGCAATAAATAAACTTATTACTGGTGAGAGATTTTCTGAAATTCTAGTCTTCCAATTCAGTTCGCCGTTGCTTTTATTTAGACTAATTATTTCTCCGTTAGTTGAACCTAAAATGATATTATTTTTCCATTGTTTAGCTTCTGCTACACTACCAGCAGGATAACTCCATACGGAAGACTTTATGCCTGCTGAAATAAATTGTGTCATGCTTTCTGCATTTGATACAATAATACCATTATCAAGTACTAACGGTGGTGCTACTATTCCAGAAAATTTATCAGGAGCAGCTGGTAATTGATATGACTCACGTTGGGTATCGGTTGCTTCGGGGATACGCCAAGACCATATAACATGTCCGTTATTTGGATTTAAGAATAAGATCATCCCAAGATCATTTCCTACGATGAGTTCGTCATTGTAAAATTTCAAAGCATTTGAAGTTATTTTTAAATTTAAATCGGGCGATAATCTGACAGCCCAAATTAATTTACCAGTATTCCAGTCTAATGCTTGGACATAACCACTGTCTGATAAAATAAAAACTTTATTATTTTTAATAAGAGGAGTGCCTACAAACTTAGCTGAATTGGCAAATATCCATTTTAAACCAGGGGTCCCATCAAGAGTTAATTGAATTTTATTATCGTTCTGATTTTGAATGTTTTCATTATCTTTATAAATTGTTTTAGGGCGAAAAATATTCATATATTTTCGAGAATAATTGCCCCAGAGACTTGTGTTTTCTTTGCCTAATTGTGGGAGGTATTTATTATCAGGATTTGCTTGCACTTTAAGTAAAAAACCTTTGGCAGTTCCGATGAGCCAAAAATTATCATAGAATACTGGAGTGGAAGAAACACTGCCAGGAATAGGATAACTTTGTAAAAATTGACCATATCTATTTAAATCAAAACAATTTAAAGTATTTTGATAAGGAGAACCACCACATATGGGTCTTGGTGTAAACAAATTTACAGCATTTTTAATTAAGGCGTTTTTATTTAATTCTATTTTTAAATTTTTTTGCATTTCCGCAGTAAATGAATGATCTTTAGTTAAGCCACCAAATTGGGAAAATGTTTTTTGTGGAGGTAAAACCACAGTGGGTCTTGTTGATTCAAAACCAGGAACGCCAGGAGGATATGAGGCAGAAACTTCTAAAACTTCTGGTTTAAAAGTAACTAATTTAAAATCAGATATTGCAAATGTTTGGGATGAAAGTAAGAAAACTGAAAGAATAATAGATGACTTAAAACTATTCATTTAAAGTATGTCCTGGTTTTTATTTAATAGATTCAAGATAATTTAACCAAACTTTTGCTTGTTGTTGTGTATCTGAATTTTGGCTTTGTTTATTTTGTTCGGAGTTGGTTGAAACTATTTGATTCAAAATTTTAATAGCTTCATTTTTATCGCCCATTGTAAACAACAACTGTGCCTTTAGCAAACGGGCTTGATTCGGTTCTGGGTTTTGTGGAATAGCTTCTACAATTTTAAGTTCATCTAGGGCTTTTTGTTCATTTTTTTCTGCTGCATAGAGTCCAGCTAATGTTGTCCTTACTTTAACTTGAATTAATGGTTGTCTAGCAGAGGCTTGGACAATGGGCTCTAATATTTCTTTAGCTTTGTCGTTGTTATTTTTTGAAATATAGTAAGTGGCAGCACGAATACCAGCTTGCCAACCAATTGGTTCTTTAACATATTTTTTAGCAAACTCAGTAAATAAAGGCATACTTTTGCTGAATTCAGGAGAATAGTCTTTTGGTAAATTTCCTTTGAATTGTTCAATGACTTTTTGATTATCTAAATTTTCTTTATTAAAAACTTCTTCAATATTTGCATATTCATTTGCTAAGCGCAAATTTTTTGAAGTTGTCATTTGATTATATATAAGAATGCTGACGCCAATTAATATTAAAGCAAGGACGAGTCCAATTAAAGTCCATTTTCTTCTTTGTGCTGTTTTTATCGCTTTGTATGAAGTTTCTTCAAAGAGAGTGTTTTCAGAACTTCTTTTTGGACTTATTATTGTTTTAGAAGCATCACTTTCAAATGAATTATGCCGTAATGATCGAATCACCTTATTAACCCCTAGTTTGTAATACACGAATGGTGCTCGCTTAAATTGTCGAGCTTTTTGTCAGGATATTACTACCACAGATATTTCGATTTGTAAGTATTTCATCATTTTCAGGCAAAGAGTCTAAAAAATAGTGTAGGATTAAAATACACTGTGACAAAACTCTAGCATCTTGCTTTTCATTTGATATA
>CAYSZE010000279.1:0-24930 GCA_964435255.1 uncultured Oligoflexia bacterium | reverse complement strand
ATTTGCTAAATGTGGAGATACTTTATTATAAAGGTCTTTTTTCCAGTCCATTCTTTCACTAATAGCTTCAATAATAAGGTCACAATTTTCCAGTAAATCTAAGTTTTGTTCATAATTAGCAGGAGTAATGTAATTAATTTTAGACTTAACAGAAAAAGGAGTTGGTTCTAATTTTTGTAAAAATGTGAGCGACTTTTGTACGACACTATTCGAATTTCCATCTTTTCCAGGTAAATCAAATAGAACTACGTCAACATTTGCATTTGCTAAATGTGCAGCAATTTGTGATCCCATGACACCAGAACCTAAAACAGCTGCTTTCCGAACTAAAAAACGATCTTCATTCACCATTTTTAACCTCGTAATTAAAACGTAACAGAGACAAATACTACTTCTAGGTTGCGCTGGAGTCTAAACTTTTAAATAACTTTTGACAATACTTGAATATCTAAAATAAATCAGATGGTAAAATAAATTTATTTAATCATTTTGTTTGGAGGTATAAATGGGAGCTTTTAAGTTCAAATCGACTTCGAATATATTTCTTACTGTTTTAGGAAGTGGGGTTGGTAATGTAGTCGAGTGGTATAGTTTTTTAGCATATGCTTATTTAACTCCTGTTTTATCAAAACTCTTTTTTCCAGATGTAAATGAGAAAAAAAGTATTATTTATGTTTTTTTAATTTTTGCGATTGGCTTTTTAGCAAGACCATTTGGCGCTATTTTTTTTGGATATTTAGGTGATAAAATTGGTAGAAGAATGACACTAATCACTTCACAGTCTCTTATGGCTATTCCTAGTTTATTTATTTGTTTAATACCAACGCATGAACAAATAGGTTTTAGTGCTGCTATTATTCTTTCTCTTCTAAGATTTATTCAAGGTTTTTCTATTGCTGGAGAATATACGACTTCTCTTTGTTATATTTCAGAAATGAGTCCAAAAAATAGAAGAGGTTTATATACAAGTACGGTACCTTCCAGTACAGCAATTGGTATTTTAATAAGTTCTTTTATAACTCTTGCAATAATTCATTATTTTGAAGCGCATAATACTTTATATACATATGGATGGAGAATTAGTTTTTTTATTGGATTTGTGTTAAATATTTTAGTTATAGCAATAAGACTTATGCTAAAAGAAAGTGCTGCATATACCAGTCAAAAAAAAGAATTAGGTAAAATAACACCAAAAAAATTTCTTAGATTGCTTGTAAAAAAAGATGTGCTAAAAATTGTTTTAGCTGTTGTTTTAATGGTTATAGCTTATGCTTATTTTTATCAACTTATTTATATTTGGAACCCAACTTATTTAGAAAAATTCTTAAATAAGACTAGTGATTTTTCTTTGTTTATTAATGGCGTTTCAATGATAGTGTTTTCAATTTGTATTATATTAGGGGGATATTTATCTGATTTAGTGGGAAGAAGAAAGGTTATTATATTTTCAGCGGCATTCATTATTCTCTTTTTTGGACCGTTATTTTATTTGATAAAATCGGGAAATGCAGATCTTTACATATACATTTATATGGCATTGTTATCTGTATCCTTTGGTTTGTATGTAGGAGCATCTAGTACTTTATTTGCTGAAATATTTGATATAAAAATAAGATCAACAGCTCTTTCTTTATCTTATAATATACCTTATGCTGTCGCAGGAGGTTTAACTCCAGCTATGTTGTCTTATATACTGTTTAATTATAATTACTTTTTTATAGTTTTAATAACGGTAATAATAATGTTTATTGCATGTGTAACTGCTATTAAAATAAAAGAAACATATAAAAAGAATTAAATTTGTTTTATCAATTTTTAAATGGTCCCCAAAAGGCAAAATAAACAGCAATAAAAATACAGATAAAACTTATAAAGTAGTTTAAAGAAAATTTTTCGTTTAAATAATAGGTAGAAAAAAAATAAAAAGCAACTAAAGTAAAACATTCAGCTATTATTCTTAATTGGGCAGCTGTCATGACTCTATGCCCAATTCTATTTGCGGGAACTTGTAAGAGATATTCAAAAAAAGCAATCCCCCATGAAATAAGAATAATATAAAAAATAGGAACTTTTGCAAATTTTAAATGCCCGTACCAAGCTATTATCATTATAATTGAACTGAAAAATAAAAGTGATATAGATGAAATATATGCCAGCATAAATTCCTCCAAGAATTTTTGCTATTATATTTAAATTTTTGATTAATCTCAATGAATGTTGGGCTTGTTGCGGTAAGAGGCAAAAAAACTATTTACAATAAAAAAGCTCTTTTTAAGGAGAAAGAGCTATCAGAAAAGATATTTAACTTTATACATGTTAGATAATAAGCTTTAATTAAAAGAGAGAAAAGCTATTCCATAAAATATGAAATTAGCTTTTTCTGAACCTTGTTTCTCAAACTTTCTGGTACTATACCAATTCTTCTCACGAAGATGTCTTTTTGTACAGTTAAAATTTGATCACAAGTTACATAGGATTCACAAAATAATCCAGTTTCTTTATTGCCATCAATAGCTATAGCAGAGTAATTTCCAGTGCTATTCAGTAATATTGGAAGAATTGTTGGGGCGTGGTAAGTATCTAGAAAATTTTGACCAGTAACGACAACACAATAAGTAAAGTCATTTTTTTCATCAGAAAATTGAGTTAAGGTAACTAAGTTGGAAATTTTTTCTAAATCAACTCGCCAAATTTCCCATTGCTTCATTTCGATATATCCTTTTTTTATACAAAGAAAACAAGATTAAACTTGTCAAATGAAGTTAACAGATAAGCAAAATATTGTCATTAAATATTATTAGTTTCATAAAAATATATTTATTAAAAATAATAATAGTTTGCAAAAAACATGTAATATAAGTGTAATAATTAGAAGTTTAGGAAAAAAAAGAAATATAGAATATTATATCAAAATTTATTTAAATGCAGCGTTAGTATTATGAATTTTAACTGAAAACGTATTGTAAAGACTGGCATATTATTTTGTAACTTGCTATAGAGAAGCTCAACTTAAAAACCGCCTAGAATAAGGATGATAAGGATATGTTGCAAGTATTGGTTTTGATTGTAGTGGGTGGTGGGGCTGCTGGTTATTTTGGGGCAATTGCTTGTGCAGAGGCTCTTTCTGACTCTAACATACTAATATTAGAAGCGACTTCTCGGGTGTTAACAAAAGTTAAAGTTTCTGGCGGGGGCAGATGTAATGTAACCCATCAACAATTCGAGGTTAAAAATTTAGTATTGAATTATCCTAGAGGTTCTAAGGAGTTAGTAGGGCCGTTTCATAAATTCCAACCACAAGATACGGAAAATTGGTTTTTAAACCATGGGATAAAATTAAAAGCAGAAGATGATGGGCGTATGTTCACTGTCTCTAATAATTCACAAACAATTGTCGATTGTTTAGAACAAACAGCAATTAAATTAAATATAAAAGTAAATAAAAATTCGCTTGTCCAAAAAATTACAAAAAATTCAGAAGATTTGTTTGAAGTAACTTTAAAGACAGGAGAAATATTAAAGGCAAAAAATATTTTACTAGCGACAGGTAGTTCTTCTTTTGGTGTGAAACTTGCAGATGAATTAGGTCATAAATTAATAGAGCCTGTTCCGTCTTTATTTACATTTGAAATAGCAGATCCTTTAATTGAAGAATTATCTGGAATAAGTTTTAATAAAGTTAAAATAGATTTGAAAATAGAAGAAAAAATATTTTCACAAATCGGACCATGCTTAATTACTCATTGGGGATTAAGTGGCCCTGCTGTTTTAAAACTGTCTGCTTTTGCTGCGCGTGAGCTCTTTAAAGAAAATTACAAAGCTACTTTAATTGTGAATTGGGAGAATAATTTAACTTTAGCAGAAGCAGTAAGGCAAATTGAGAAAATAAAATTAGCATTTCCAAAAAGAAAAGTTTTAACTGAAAATCCATTTAAATTTGTTAAACGCTTTTGGGATTCAATAATTAAGCAAATAAATATTGAACCTAATTTAAATTATGCTGACTTAAATAAAAAGAAAATTCTTGAAATTGCTAAAAAGGTAACGGCATCACAACTAATAATTAAAGGAAAAGGTGTTTTTAAAGATGAATTTGTCACAGCTGGTGGTGTAAGTAGAGCCGAAATAGATTTTAGAAATATGGAAAGTAAATTAATGAAAGGTCTGTATTTTGCTGGTGAAGTCATAGATATAGATGGTATTACAGGTGGATTTAATTTTCAAAATGCTTGGACAGGTAGTTGGTTGGCAGGAAACGATATAGCAGTAAAATTAAAAAATTGAGCTTATATTCATATAAATAATAATCGAATTGTAGTTAAAAATCATATAAATTTCCAATTATGTATGTCATTAATAATAGCTTAAACTTTATTAATAATAATATGTTATAAATATTAATATATTTTATAATTTAAAGGAGAGTTGTTTTGCGTTTTAAAAAATTACTGCTATTAATAATTATAATTTTATTTTTTGGTTTTTTTGTTTACTATTTTAAAAATTCAAAACAAGAAGTGCACACGACTAGTCAGGAAAATAATTCAAATTTACAGACAAAGAATGAAAATATTGTAGTAAATAATGAGACTAAAAGTTCTGAAAATTCAAATATAAAACAAAATGAAATTACAAAAGAAGAATTTATGAAAGAATTAGAAAGGTCTTCAATAAATGCAAAACTTGAAATAAAAACATTATATAATAATCAAGAGAATTTTGTTAAATATTTACAAGATAATTCGCGTGTGAAGTTTTCTAATAAAACAAATTATTATTTTGTAGACAATATTTCTGCGGTATCAGTAAGTAAATATGATCCTAAAAAAGAATATTTATGGGTTGATAATGAAAATATATATTATAAGTCTTCTACAACTTATCAACGTTATGATCAGAATAAGTATATTGTACTGTTAGAAAAAGAAACGAATAGATTTATGTTATCAAATGGTATGTATATTTTAAAATATAAAGAGCCAATTACAAATACAAATGACTTTGAAAATAAATTTAATGTTAAAGTTGTTTCTAATTATTCTAATGATAAAATCATGATTGCTCGAGCTAAACAGCATACAAATTTACTTGAGATCTATAATAATTTAAAAAATGTAAAAACTCTTCAAAGTATTGAATTAGAAGTTATTTCTTCCTATACAGAGCCTAAATAATTGAGGATAATATGAGAAATTTAAATAAATTATATCTTGTCAGTATGTTTTTTTTAATTGCTAGTTGTGGCGGTGGTGGAAGCGGAAAAAAAAATGAAAGTACAACAAGAACTAGTAATGGATTAAATAAACCAGACGTTAAAAATCTTTCTGGAGATCTCATTTATAAAGAAATGTGGCATTTAAATAATACTGGCCAAAAAGCTTATTCAAATAGTAATGCTAAGATTGGGATTGATTTAAATCTTGCAGGTGTAAGTGAAACAGGAAAAGGAGTTCATGTTCTTATTGCGGATACTCCTGCGGAACTAAACCATCAAGATCTTTCTCCAAATACAATTAAAGATGGTTCAATTAATTTATTTGCGGTTATGCCTGTTGGAGAGAATCATTTATCTGTACCAACAGATGAGCTTACTCATGGTACTAATGTAGCTGGAATTATAGCTGCAGCTAAAAATGAAAAAAATGGATTTAGAGGCATCGCTTATCAAGCTGGATTGGGTACGGCAAAAAGATTATCAAAATCAAGTTCAACACCGACTATCGGAATTTCACCTACAAATCAAGAATTAAAGTTATATGAATTTGCTTTTGATAACAAATACCAAATAATAAATGAAAGCTATGGGGCAATTGAATTTACTTATCCGTCAATAACTTATGGTTCATTAGCTATTTTGGAAAGTGTGGAGAAAAAAATTAAAACTAAAAATGAAGGATTTATTATAGTAACTTCAGCAGGAAATGATGCTTGTTCTATAGGATATGCAAAGAAGCATTTTGGATTTAGTGTGAATCAATTTGATTTGCTGACTAAAATGACTGAAACAAAAGCTTCTAGTTTATCAGGAAATGATTTAGAATATATGCAAAGAATTTGTTCAAATCAATCCAACTTTGATATGATGAATTCTTTTCCTTATTCTATAGTCGTTGGAGCTGCAAGTGCACAAGGAATTATTACAGATTATTCAAGTTTTGGTCCTAATTTATGGATTACTGGCTTCGGTGGGAGTCAAGACTCTGTAAAAATAAATGATTCTTTATATAATTACTCAGTCGGAAATAATCCTGAAATTATTACAACAAATGTTCCTTTTCGTAATAGTGTTTCAAGCAAAAAAGATTTTGATAAGAATGAAAGTTTGTTTCCAGAAAATAAAAATTATAATTACACAGCTAGCTTTAATGGAACATCTGCTGCAAGCCCAACAGTGGCAGGAGTTGTTGCTCTTATGCTTGAGGCAAATCCTAAGTTAACATTTTGGGAAGTGAAATATATATTAGCTAAAACAGCTCGGCGAAATATTTTAGTTGAAAATCCTAAACCATATTGTGTAAAAGTTTTGGAAAAAATAAATATTTTTGATAATGCAAATAATTTTTGGGGGCCATGGAATAGAACTTGGGTGAAAAATGCTGCTAATAATTATCATCATCATGCTTATGGTTTTGGTTTAGTTGATGCGCAAAGAGCAATTGAATTGGCAAAAAACTTTAAATACCCTTATGAAGGTAAAGTAATGGATAATGAAACTGTATCTGATTATACTGTAAATAAAGTAGTTAATGAAGGACAACAGGAGGATAATATATCTTTAACATTAACAAAAGACTTAACTATTCAAGCTGTAAATTTGTATCCTGTATTAAGTGCAGAAAAAGCTGATGGTATAAGTGTAGAATTAATTTCGCCAAGTGGTACTGTTAGTACAATTATTTATCCTGGTAATGCATTCATACCAAATTCGGGCTCAAGTACAAGACTAGCATATCCTGGAAATACTCAAGTACAAGCAGAAAATAATGTTGGTTTTGCGGCAAATAGTTTTTATGAGGAAAATTCTAAGGGTATATGGAAAATGCGGGTAAAAAATGGGAATAAAACAGGATCAAATAATAAAATTACTGTCATTGGTTATAGAATGAAAATTATTGGTTATACAAAATAATCAGTATTGTTTAATAACGCTTTAGTTTATAACTTTTAGTATAAAATATCCCAAATATGTATGTCATAAATAAATAAAAAAATAAAAAAAAATAATTAATACTTATATAATAAATTATAATAATACACTTTAAACTTTTTGAGGAGAAGTGATTTGTCTTATAAAAAAGTAACGATTATTTTACTAATTGTCTTATTTTTGTTTGGAATTTACATCTTTTTTTTCAAAAATAAACATGAGCAAGAAAACATAAGTGATAAAAAAAGTAATACTTCACTAAATGAAAATTTAGGGAATAATTCAGAAAGCGAAAATAAAAAACTAACTGAACAAAATGAAAAAATGAAGGCTTCTAAACCTTCACAAGAAGAAGCTATGCAATATATTTCTAGGTTTAATGCAAACGACAAATTGAATGTTAAAACTGTCTATAGTAATGTAGAAGATTTTGTTAATGTTTTAAAGTCAAATTCACATATGCGATTGTCTAGTTCTTCGAATTACTATTTTGTGGATAATATTGTTGCTATTCCAAAAATAGCAGAACAAAAAAATAAAGAAATACTTTGGCAAGATTCATCTAATTTTTATTATAAATCATCAACAACTTACCAGAACTATGATCAAAATAAGTATATTGTTATGCTAGATAAAGAAACGGGAAGATTCGCTTTAACTAGTGGTGTATATGTTCTTAAATATAAGAATACAATTGAAAATAAGTTAGAATTTGAGAACAAAAATAGAATTAAAATATTATCTGATTTTAATAGTGATAAAATTATTATAGTAAAAGCAGAAAAAGGATCTAATTTATTAGAAATATACAAGAAACTAAAGTCTGAAAAAAATATTGATAAAGTTGATCTTGAAATTACATCTTCTGATATTAAAGCTAATTAAATTGAGGTTGTTATGAAAAATATAAATTTATTTTTTATGCTAAGTTTTACTTTTCTTTTGTTTAGTTGTGGCGGTAATAAAAAATCAAGTAATATGAATGCCTCATATTCTTCAAGTGTTATTTATAATGAATTGTGGCATTTAAAAAATACAGGGCAAAACTCATACTCTACAGGAAAAGCAAAAAATGGTATTGATTTAAATATAGAAGATATAGAACAGACAGGAAAAAATGTAAATGTATTAGTCTCAGATCATGCTGCTGAATTAACTCATAGAGACTTGGCTCCAAATGCAAAAAAAGGTGGTTCAATAGATCTCTATTCAAGTGCTCCAACAGGAGTTGATACTTTAAAAATTAGTATTTTGGATAGTGAGCATGGGACTTATGTTACAGGAGTTATTGCTGGTGCAAAGAATAGTACAAATGGCTTTCAAGGAGTGGCTCCTAATGTAAAAGTAGGTTCTGCAAAATTTCTTTCAAAAACAAATTTACCAGTTTCTAGTGTTTTAAAATATTTAACTAAATTAAATTTTGCAATAAATAATAATTACCAAATTATTAATCAAAGTTTTGGTACACAATCTTTCAGTTATCCAGCAATTGAGGATAACACTTCATTTATTTATGATGAAATTAAAACTAAAATTAAAACAAAAAACAGCGGAGTTGTAATTGTCAAAGCAGCTGGAAATGAAGGTGCAGACTTCACTTATGCGAAAAAATACAATGAATACGTTACTTATGATTTATTAGTTAATATGACTGAATCTAGAGTACTGAGTATTGCAAGTGCAAGTGATGTAGATAGTGTTATTGCGCAAAAATTTTTAGCACGAGTGCGTTCTATTCAATCTAGTTTTGATGATGAAAATTCAAATCCATATGTTATTGCTGTTGCTGCGGCAAGTTCGCATGGGATTGCTACAGATTATTCTAGTGTCGGATCAAATTTATGGGTAACAGCTTTTGGTGGTGATAATGATTCTGCAAGAATAAATGATAATCTCTATTCACTTATAGTAGACACCAATCCAGCAATAATTACGACTAAAAGTCCTATTTTACCTAACAGCAAAAGTAGACGAAACTTTGATAAGGATGATTATATTTATCCTGAAAATAGAGGCTATTACTATACCGCTAGTTTTAATGGGACATCAGCAGCAGCGCCAATGGTTAGTGGCATTATTGCACTTATGCTAGAAGCTAATCCCCAATTAACTTTCTGGGATATCAAATATATTTTAGCAAAAACAGCGAGAAAAGACATTTTAGTTGCAAATCCCAAACCTTTTTGCGTCAAGGTTTTAGAAAAATTAAATATTTTTAACCCTGCAAATAACTACTGGGAACCTTGGAATAAAACTTGGATCAATAATGCAGCAGGTAACCGCTTCCATCATGTTTATGGATTTGGATTAATAGATGGAAAAGCAGCGGTGAATATGGCTAAAAATTTTAAGTCACCGTATGATGGCAAAACTATAGATAATGAGGAAGTCAAAAATTTTTTGGTCAATAAAGATGTAAATGAGGGGAGACAAGATGAAACAACAAATATAGTAGTTACTAAAGATATTATTATACAAGCAATCAATATTTTTCCTGTTTTAAATACAAGTAAAGCTGATGGAATTAGTGTTGAACTTATCTCCCCAAGTGGAACAGTAAGTACTATATTGTATCCTGGAAATGCGCTAATTCCTGATTCAAGTGCAACTACAAGTTTAGCCTATCCTGGAAATAGTGATACAAAGACAGTTGGTAGAATGGGATTTCTTGCAAACAATTTTTATGAAGAAAATGCAAAAGGTATTTGGAAGCTTCGAGTCAAAAATGGAAATAAAACCGCTGATAAGGTAACAGTTGTTGGTTATAGAATGAATGTGCTAGGCTTCCCAAAATAAAACATTTGAAGATTAAATTATTTAAATGCTTCCTTCATTTTATCTTTAAACTCAGTTGATTCTCTAACTGCTGCGACCGCATCCCATATTTTCTTTGCTAAATCTGGACTTTCTTTGGCTAATTTATGTGAAAGAATTAAAAAATAGGGCTTTTTTTCTAAAGGAGGACTGATTTTTTCTAAATTAGCGAGTTCTTTATTACTTTTTATTGCATGCTCACCTTGCATAACAATGACTGCTGCTGCATCAATATTACCATTTGCAACTTTGTTTAAAAGAGCAACTGAATTTTTTGCTGAGTCATCTAAAAATTCAATATTTTTTTCATCTTTTTGTTTCTTTAAAAGTTCAAGAATGGAAAAACCGCTTTGTGCTCCCACTTTTTTTGCGCCTGTAATTTTCTTACCATCCCATTTAACAGCGGAACCTTTTTTTACATACAATGCATATTCAGAAACATGCAAACGTTTCGATTCGTCTGGTGTTCCTTCTTTAGCGCCGACTGTTATTCCTGGATAAGCTCCGTTGGGCAATCTGTCAGCTTTATAGCTTGCTGCAAATGCACCATCATATTTATTGTCTTTTAATTCTTCTAAACATCTTTTCCAAGGCATTGCTATTATTTTAAATTTTGTATCACCCAATTTTTTTTCTACAAGTCTTAATTCTATATGACTGAGTCCTTTTTCGTTAGGTAAAATCCATGGAAAAGAATCATTGTCTTCATGGCATAAAGTCAGCTCTTTAGCTGAAGCACTAATGGAAATAAAAGCTGATAGTGAAAGGGAAGATACCAGAAATTTTTTTATTATGCTTACATGATTCATAAATAACTCCTTAAGACAGTGGGAATCTTAATGTTACTTATATTTATATAAAATATCAATAATACTATTATAATTTCTAGTTATCGATGTGGTGTTGGTAGACTCTATCGACTTTAACAATACCTGGCCAGGTATTTTCAATTTCTAAAATAAAATGATCGGTAGGTTTCACGGCATGATTGCCAAGCTTTGCTTTAATCATTAAGTTTTTGTCAGGGATATTAATATTCATAAAAAGAGGTGTGGTTCCAATATTTTGTTTTAATATTTTTTCTAAAATATTCAAGTTTTCTTGTTCTTCTAAAAATGCTTCATTAGTTTTTAAGACTATTCTTTTTACAAGTTCAATTCGTTTATTAGATATTCTTTCAATACTTTGCACAATTCCTTTTACACTACCTTCTTCAATCCCTTTTTTAACTTTACATTCAATTACAACGGCCTCATTTAATTTAATAGGTTCTGTTAAGGCTAAGTACTGTTTATTAAATAAAGTAACTTCTAACTCGCCATAGCCATCTTCTATTTTTAATACGAGAAAAATATTTCCTTCTTTATTTTTCTTTTCTAAGACCATTGAAATAATACCAGCTACTTTAATAGTTTTTCTTTTGTAGTCAGGAATATTATCTGGCTCTAAATGCATTGCTGTTTGATCTAAGGTGACTTCAGTTATTTCTTTTATATCTGAACGTAAAAGATCGGCAGGGTGACCAGACATATAAAAACCAAGAGTGGCAAACTCATTGTTAAGTTGCTCATGATAATTCCAAGGTTTAGTCTTTTTTAATTGCACTGAAAGTAAAAGATTCAATATTTTCTTGGAACAGGTATCATTTTTTATAATTGTTGGTAAAAGAGTGGGGCAAAATTCAAAAGTCTGTTTCGATTTTTGCATTGGTTTCTTATTTACAACAGCTGATTGTGTAAGTGGTTGTGTTGGTTTTTCCGCAGCAAATGAGCCAAATAAATCATAACCTGTTGCATCTTCTCTTTCTGCTTCTTTCGCAATCGTTCGCATCCAGCTGTCTGAATTTGCTAATAATTCAGCTCTATTTGTAGCTATAGCTTCAAAAGCACCAGCTTTTATGAGACTTTCCATAACTTTTTTATTTAATTTACGAGCATCAAGTCGCGCAATAAATTCAGGAACTGTAGTAAATTTTCCACCTGCTTCTCTTTCAGAAACAATCATATTAATGATACCAACTCCGAGACCTTTAATAGCTCCGAGGCCAAATTGGATGACATTTTCTTCAGGAATACTAAATTCAAATCGGGAATGATTAACACAAGGAGGTCGGATTTTTATTTTCATTCTTTTACAATCACGAACATAACCTACAATTTTGTCGGTATTGTCTAAATCGCAGGTCATGATTGCAGTCATAAATTCAGTAGGATAGTAAGTTTTTAACCATGCTGTTTGATATGTGACCCAACCGTAAGCAGCAGTGTGACTTTTATTAAATCCATATTCTGCAAATTTTGCCATGAGATCGAATAAATCAGCAGATTTTTGTGGGTCATGTTTGTTTTCTGTAGCGCCTGAAATAAAACGACTTTTTTGTCTTTCCATTTCATTTTTATCTTTTTTACCCATAGCTCGTCGCAATAAATCCGCTTCACCCAAGGAATAATTAGCTAAAACTGCGGCAATTTTTTGGACTTGTTCCTGATAAACAATAACCCCATAGGTATCATTTAATATGGGTTCCAATTCGGGGAAGGGATATTCTACTTGGGTTTCTCCGTGTTTTCTTTTGACAAAGTCTTCCACCATTCCAGAACCCAAGGGACCTGGTCTAAATAGGGCAAGCACAGCTATAATATCTGTAAAGCAAGTGGGTTTGAGATCGGCTATAAGCTTACGCATGCCTGTAGATTCAAGCTGAAAAATGCCAGTGACATGGGCAGTTGAAATCATGTCGTAAACGCTTTTGTCATCGAGATCGATATATTCTATATCGAGATCTGTCTTTTTTCTTTTTTTAACAAGTTTTACAGCATTATCAATAACAGTGAGAGTTTTTAAACCAAGAAAGTCAAATTTTATTAACCCAATTTTTTCTGCGTATTTATTTTCAAATTGAGTTAATAATTGGCCTTCAGATTCCAATAGAGGACAGCGTTCATCTAAGGCGCGATCGGAAATAATAACTCCCGCAGCGTGAATTCCTAAGGAGCTGAGAGTGCCTTCGACTTCTAAAGCACCTTCCCAAAGAGATTTGGTTTTTTCTTCAGTTTCTACTCTTTGGCGGATTTTTTCTTCTTCTTGAAAAGCTTGTTCAAGAGTGATGCCTGGAGATTCTGGAATGAGTTTTGCAAATTCATTGCTGTCATGAAAGGACCAATTATTAATACGAGCCAAATTTTTTAGCGCATTTTTCGCCATCATTCGGCCAAAGGTCACTATTTGTGATACTGCTCTGTTACCATATTTTTGATAAACATAATTTAAGACTTCTCCTCGTCTGTCTTGACAAAAGTCCGTGTCAATATCAGGCATAGATATACGTTCTGGGTTTAAGAAACGTTCGAATAATAAATTAAAACGAATGGGATCAATATTTGTTATTCTTAATGCGTAAGTGACTAGGCTACCAGCAGCAGAACCTCGACCTGGCCCAACAGGAATATTTTTTTCTTTTGCCCAGTTAATAAAATCTTGGACAATTAAAAAGTATCCAGAAAATTTCATTTTTAAGATAACAGAAAGTTCATATTCAAGACGTTTTTTATAGTCTTCCCAAATTAAATCGGAGAATTTGTTACCCATCCATAATTGGACTGAGCTTTTTCTAAACTCTAAACCCTCATGCGATAAGCGAATGAGACATTCATCGGAAGATTCATTTTCTCTTTGCCTATAATCAGGCATAAAAACACTTTTAGTATCTATTTTAACATGGCAGCGTTCGGCAATTTTAACTGTGTTACTTAAAGCTTCAGGGTATTTTGCAAATTTTTCTTTCATTTCATCAATAGTTGTAAGATGAAAATCTATATCATTTGGCATACCTCTGACATCGGATTTTTGTAATTTATTCTTTATTGCTAGCAGAGATAAATGCGTTTCTTTATCTTTTTTATAAAGATAATGTACATCTGCTGTAGCTACAGTACTTAGGTTGTGTGTTTTGGCAATAAGCACTAATTTTTCGATCAGAACTTTTTGTTCTTCTAAACCATTATCAATCAGTTCAATAAAGGTATTATTTGTGCCAAAAATATTAATTAATTTTTGGATATATAATTGAATTGCTTCTTGCTTATCTGTTAAGACAAGTTTTGCTAATTCTCCTTTTAAACAGCTAGTTAAACAGATTAAGCCTTCAGAGTGTTTTTCAAGTTCAAGCCAACTGATGGAAGTGGAGTCTGAAAAGAGAGCGTCTTTTCCTGATGTATTAGCAATGGTGCAGAGTTTAATTAAATTTGAATAGCCTGTATTATTTTCCGCAATTAATATTAAATGATGGACTTGTTTTTTGTCTTCATGAAATGCAGATTCAATATTAGCTTCATAACCAATAATGCCATTTATTTTTTCATTTTGGCAAGCAAGATAGAATTCTAAGACCCCATGCATTGCATCATGATCAGTCAGTGCAGCAGCCTTCGCCCCTCTTTTACTAAGCTCTTTTATGAGTTTTTTTAACTTTATGGAGCCATCGAGAATAGAATATTCTGAATGGATATGAAGGTGGACGAATTCATCTGACTGTTGCACTGGTAAAATTCTCTCTTAAAAAGAGTCAGCCACCCATTGAAGGAGATTCGTCTGAAGACTTTTGATTTGCAGCAATGCGTTGGCGGACTTCATTATAACACTTATCATACGCTATGCACCAAGCATGACTGTATGGTTCTTCCCCGCTTTTCTTATTGACGATTTTTTCGACAGCCTCAATAATGCGGTCATCTTCAATCCGAAAACGGTGAATAGCCCGAGCGATACAGTTTTGTACTTTCATATCTTCACTAAAAAAGTCAATACCATCGATTTTCCAAATAGCTTTTAAAACCTTTTCAGCAAGGGAATCGGCGCGCTCTGGGTCGTCACCTAGGATGACACGTTTCGATTTAGCAAGGCGAATTTTGACTTCATCAACTAAACTTTCATAACTTTTACCTGAAGATTTAGCTATTTGGCTTTGTTGTTGAACCAGACGTTCCGCTTCTCTAGAAAGTCTATCTTCTGTACGAGAATCGTCTTCAAGGACATTGGTAATCTGTTCAATGACTTTTTCTTCAATCCGTTCTTCGGTATCATAGTCTAGTTCAATGTGCCCAGAACATTTTAACACTTTAAACACGCGCTCTGCTAAACGTTCGAGTTGTTCTGATGAGAGTTTCATCTTAGAGCTACCTTTCATTTTGATTCGTAATAATAAAATTAATAATTTGGGCTCCCCTAAAAAGTGTAGGGTTCTGACACATATTATAGTTAACCAATCTTAAACTTGCGTCAATCAGATTTCTTCATATTGTCCAAGTTTTTAGCCTCAAGCTGTGCCAAAGAGTTTTGCGCTTCTTTGGTTTCATTTTGGTAATTTTTATCAACCGAGCTAATTTCTATAAATTTTTTATAGTAAAATACTGCTTTTTTAGGATTATTTGAGGTGTATATTTTACCAAGTAAAAATAAAGCTTCAGGATAATCAGGTTCAGATGAATAGGCTTTTTCTAATTTTCCTTTAGCTTGAATGGTATTGTTTGCTTTTAAATCGCATTTAGCGGAATCGGTTAATGTAGGAGCTAGGAAGGGCCTTGATTTTACTACAATATCAAATATTTTTTGTGCTTTCTTGCAATCATTAATTCCTGCATAAGCATTTCCTAATACATTTAATAAAAGTATTTTTTCAGTTTCTGCAGTTGTTTGATCTTTACTAATGATATTAAATTCAGATTTTTCAAATTCAGCCATTTCTTTAATGGCTTTAGTATAACGTTCTTTTTTGACATCTATGCTTGTCATTATTAACATCAGTTGCAAATCAAGTGGGTTTTTTTCATAACTACTTTTTATCATTTTTTCAGCTAAATCGTATTTACCTATTTTTAAATAAACCCAACTTAATGACTTTAATGGGCGTAGATCTTTTGTGTTTAAATTAATTGCGGTTTGCAAAGATTTTATTGCTTCTTTTTCAAAGCCAATTCCACGATAAGCTTCACCTAAAAAATAAAATAATTCGGGATCTTTAGAATAACTGGGAGTAACTTCATTTAAAAGAGAAATAGCTTCTTTTACTTTACTTATTTTTACGAGCACAATACCAAGATTTCTTTTTGCTGTAGCCGAATTAGGTTCAAATTTTAATGCTGTGCGGTAATGTTCTGCTGCCCGAGAAAAATCTCCTTTTTCAGCATATTTATTGCCTAATTCAATATGTTTTATACTATCTGAAGAAGTTGGTGATGATAAACAGGCTGAAATAAAGCATACAGTATAAGAAATTGATAATATTAATATGGCTTTGTTTTTTTTCATGCAGGGTTCCCTTTCTGCCAAATTTCAATTTTTGTTTTACCATAAATTCTCTCATCTAATTTTAACCACTCCTGAGATTTGGATTGTAATTGAAATTTTAGTTGTATGGGCATTTCAAAAATGACAGTGCAAAATGGGTTACAAATATTGGCTTCACTTATTTCTTGCAAGGCATTTTCGTACCATTCTGATAAATATGGAGGATCAATAAAAATAATATCAAATTTTGTATCTGATTTTTGTTGTTTTAAATATGCTGATGCTTCATTTTTTATAACGGTATATTTTTCTGTGGGGATTTGTAAATTATTTAAGTTAGATTTGATAATCTGATATGCTTTTGGGTTTTTTTCAATAAAAACTGCTTTATGTGCTCCTCTGCTTAGGGCTTCTATACCTAAAGCCCCTGAGCCTGCAAAGAGATCTAATACGACTGCATTTTCAATCTTTTCATTAATAATATTAAAAAGACTTTCTTTGACTCTGTCTGAAGTGGGACGAGTTATGTCTTGGCCTGGTAGAGTTGAAAGAAGACGGCGTTTATATTTTCCAGCAATAACTCGCATTTTTTTACCTTATTTAAGAAACAGTGCTTGATTCAGTTTTGTAAAAAA
Source organism: uncultured Oligoflexia bacterium (assembly GCA_964435255.1). Lineage (GTDB taxonomy): Bacteria > Bdellovibrionota_B > Oligoflexia > Silvanigrellales > Silvanigrellaceae > Silvanigrella. The sequence goes on along the minus strand of CAYSZE010000279.1, from coordinate 8,049 downwards.
GCTTTGCATGGCAAGCACATCAAAAGAATGATGGTCAATTTTACTAATGGGAACTATGCCTCTTATAGAAGAAATTATTCCGCAACCTTTCACATGGGAAATATTTGCCCGATTCAATCCGTTCCAGTCAAATGGAATTGTAAGTTTTTTTAGACCCTGGATCAAATTTTGTAAGGTAACACCAGCTAAGCACGATCCTTTAAAAGGTGTAGAGTAAATTATATATTTATCATTGAACCAAATAAAATTTGCTGTCGTTGATTCAGTAATAATATTCTCTGTATTATAAAATAAAGCTTCATCAAATCCGTCGTTTTTAGCTTTTTCTAATGCTATTAAATTATACAAGTAAGAACATGATTTTATGTTAATCAAAGCTGGCGAGCGTAAATCTGGTAGACTTTTAACAGTTATACCATGCTCATATTGATTCGTTGAGGGTCCTGCTACATTTCGACAAATAATAGTAACATTTGACTGCGGTAATTTTTGTGCAACTTTTTTTATTCCGAGATCAAATGAATTTCCACCAGAAATGATAACTCGTAATTGCGCTTTTTCGCTAATACAACCAGAAAGTTTTATATTTTCAGCAATTGTTTTATTAATATCAAATAGTAATTCAGTTTTGCTTGGTGGTTCTAAAAATGCTTCTTGGCAACTAAATAAAAGACGAATATAGTGTTCTTCCCAATGGGTTAATGTTCCTTTATTAATCAATAAAGTTTCGAAAACTGAATGTCCAAATAAATAACCACGGTCAGAGATAGGAAGAGTTGCTTTTTCCAACGGGGTTATTTCTCCATTAATACTTGCTACACCTAAATACTCTGTAGTCATGTGTATAACCTCAATAAAAAATATATATTAATTTTAGCTTAAAAAAGGGAGTTTATTATGTTTGGTAATTAAAGGAAAGATAAAAAAAAGACCTCGCGTAATTTTTTATCATAGGAGAAACCCACTTCCTAAAAAGTGGATGCTTTGTGATTTTTCTTTAGGCTTCCCTCAATCGCACACTGTCGGAGGGCGTGCACACCAAAAAACCGTTAGCTTCCTATTACATTCATTGTAGGTTCTGCCATATTATTTAACAAAAACTACTCGAGGCTAAGTTAATTATGCGCAGAAAAATTATGGCAGTCAAGTCAATATTCATGTTTTTCTCATTAGTAATTCATTAAAGTGTTTATTTTTTTTTCAAATTGCATAAAGATTTTTCACTTCTTTCCGAAATAATAACAAAAAGTTGCTGTTATTTTATCATTGGAGAACATAAGTGACTGATGAAATTGAACTCAATTTCGATCATTTTGAAAATCTCAATATTGTCAATAAATTAAGGCAGATTATTGGCAATTGGTGGAATATTCAGCTAAATTTTACAGATGAAAAGGGGTATTTACGTGGAGTGCCGCAAGGTCGCTTTTTTAATCCAAAAAATCCAATCTGTAAGTTTATAACTGAAAATAATGAATCATTTAAAGATTGTATAAAAGTAGCTAGAGTAACAACTATAGAATCAGAAGAAGCAAATGAACAGTTGTTATCAACTTGTCATGCTGGATTTAGTACAATTTCTTTACCCTTAAAAATTGGGGAAAAGTATCTTGGTTGTATTTTTGCTGATGGTTTTATAATAGAAGAATCTGTTGATGAACAAAAAGATAAATTAAGGAAATACTTACAAAAATCTTTTAGTAAAAATGCAGTTGAAATTGAAGAGTATATTACGACTCTTCCTATTTTATCAATGAAAGAAGTCGGATTTTTAGAAGAGCTTTTACAACTTGTTCTTGACGAAATTTTACAATTAAGAAAATCTATTTCTGACAATCAAGAAGAAATTCATGCTATATCAAATAGCCTCAGAAAAGATTGGAATTTTGAAAATATTGTTGGGAAAAGTAAAGCAATGCAAGATGTTTTTGGCTTATTAGGAAAAATAAGTGAAAGTGAAGCCACTATTTTAATAACGGGAGAAAATGGTACTGGCAAAGAAGGAATTGCTAAAGCAATTCATGTGAATTCAAAAAGAAAATCTAAAAATTTTATCGTACAGAACTGTGGTGCTTTAAATGATAATTTATTAGAGTCAGAATTGTTCGGACATGTAAAAGGTTCCTTTACGAATGCTATAAAAGACAAAAAAGGTTTATTTGAATTAGCTGATAAAGGAACATTGTTTTTAGATGAAATAGGTGACACCTCAGCGACCATGCAAGTAAAATTGTTAAGATTACTGCAAGAAGGAACATTTATTCCAGTGGGAGGTTCAGAGCAAAAAAAAGTTGATGTGAGAATACTAGCAGCAACCAATAAAAACTTAGAACAAATGGTGCAAAATGGCACATTTCGTGAAGATTTATATTATCGTTTAAATGTTATAAATGTTAAGTTACCAGCATTGCGTGAAAGAGCTGAAGATATTCCTTTGTTAATAAAAAGATTTTTAGAAAATTATGCAAGAAATAATAGTTCTTTAATTAAAAAAATTTCTGCTTCTTGTTTATACCGAATGGAAAAATATTATTGGCCAGGTAATGTACGTGAATTAGAAAATGAAGTTGAAAGACTTTGCGTATTATCTGGTGAAAATACTGAAATTTCCGAAGACCTCTTGTCCGAAAGAATTTTTGGAAGTAAAGAAAAAGAAGAAAAATTTAAAGGAATAAATAAAGAAGGTAATCTTAAAGAAGCTATAGAACAACTAGAAAAAGATATGATACTTGCGCATTTAGAAAAAGAAAATTGGAATAAAAGTAAAGCAGCTATTACTTTAGGTATTAGTAGAGCAAGTTTAATCATGAAATGTGAAAAATATAACTTAGAAAAAAGTAAATAGTTTAACTAATTAATTCAAAATAATTTATAACAATTCAGAATAACAAGTAATTATAATAATTTCAAAAATTTAAAATGTAATGAATTTAAAGCTTAATAATTACTAATTAGATAGTTATTTTTCTTGTAATAGAGAATAATAATTTTAACTTAAATCATGTTCTAATGTATATTTTATTTCATAAACTTCACTATTTGTTAAATTGAATCTTGCTTTGGAATTCATTTCATATTCATAAGCTTCTTTCTCTGCTGAGAAAGTTCCTGAATTAATTTTGCTATTAATACTACTTTCATATTTATGATCAAATGCTTTAGCAAATAATATTTTTGGAATTAGTTTTAAATTATCAATATAATTTAAAACCTCAATTTTTAGAAATGATTGATTGCTATGAATTTCAATTTCATGTGCTAAAGTGGAACCTAAAATACCCCAACTTTCAAAAGCCATATTACCTATATAAACTTCTCTTTTAGGAGAAAAACTTTCTCCGACGGTAAGACCTCTTAATTGCATTTCTGGAAATAAAATGGGGTATAAGGTATTTGTGTTTCTATTAATAGAAAAAAGTGCCATAGCTATATCAATATTTTCTTGATTTACTTCAAGTTTTTCTTTTGGAAATGTAACACTTACTTGTTCCATATTTGAATGTAAATTGTTATAATTTTTTTGTTCTAAATAGCTAATAAAACAGAAATAGAATAGGAAAAATAGAAAAGCAGTTGGGATAAATATATTAAAAAAGCTAATTTTTTTGTCTATATTTTTATTGTTTTTCATTTGTTACCTGTGGAAAAAAGAAAAAGGATTAAAAGCTTACTAGAAAGATCTGTGCCAACTTTGTAAAAAACAATAAAATCATGAATTTATATAAACTTTAATGTCTGAATAAGTCTGTGGGATTCTATTTTTGTCAATAATATATACAAAATTGTGTTGTTGCTGAGAAACTTTTAGACAGCTGTAAATTTAATAATATTAAGGTTTTATAAATGAAAAACAAAAGTATTTATTTATTACTCTTTATCTTGACTTTTTTATTGAATGAAAATTTGTTTGCAATTGGTAATGAAAAATACGAAGAAATAATTGAAGAAACTCTTGAAATTATCCATTCAAACCCGTCTGAATTAATAAATGATAAGTTAGAAATAAACTATAAATTAATTAAAGAAAAAGTGCAGAATGATTTAAAAATTGGGAAAGTAGATACTCACTTAAATGAATATTTATTTATTCATGGTGTTATATATAACGATATAATTTCATTGCAATCTTTTCTTTTAAATAGAGACATCAAAGATATCGAATCACGAATTACAAAATATTTAAATTTATCAATTATAAAAAAATTAGCATTAGCAGCACAAGAAAATAGAATGAGTCAAAAAACAAAGGTCTATGTATCTAAAAATACTAATTGTTTTTATTTTATCAATGGACATAATATAGACTTTGAAAAATATTTTATTGTTCCTGCTGGAGTTCCTTTTTACTTTGCCGTGGAGTGTAATACTCATTCTTATGAAATTAAAAAAGTCGTCACAGCTGAAACCCAGCAAGAAATCAAAATAGAATTTAAAAACCTGCAAAACAAAGTTGAAATGCCTACAGGAGTTCCTAATCCCTTTCAAGCAAGTCGAGATTACGATGAAGATGATGATTTAGAGGATAAGAATAATTCAAATTTTAGGTATCGTCTTGGGATTGGATTTATAAATGATTATACTATATTAAAAGATAGAAAAATAAGTAATTTAGAGATGCCAACAGGCAAATTTATGAACTATAATTTTGCACTATTATATAATAATTATATATTTTCAGCTAGTTATGCTAGAGTTCACTTAGAAATAAAAAAGAGTTTTGAGTTTTATGATTCTTACAGTAATAGCCATTCTGAAAAACAAGTCCTTTTGAGGATACCTGCTAATTATTATGAAATTGCTTTAGGGCGTGTACTGCAATTGTATCAATTTAATGATACGGTCGTTATTGATAATCTATTTGCAGTTACTGCAGTAATATTGCAAAGCAATTTTTCGGCGGCAAATATGAACGCCTTTGGGATAAAGTACCAAGTTGGTCCAACTATTAAACTAAATGAATTATTTTTGTTAGATATTAATGTTGGTGTTTCTAAATTTTTCGGACAAATTGATGGATTTCAGGTATCTACAAATTTTGGTGTTTTATTTCAATTTTTTAATTGAATTTTAATATAAATGATATAAAAAGTTCATGTCTTATCTTCCAATGTTTTTCAATATTGGTCACCAAATTTAAGTAAGGAACTTCCTTTGAAATTATTTATATCATTTTTATCTATAATATTTATGTTTGTTTCATGTGGGAAAGGTGAAAATGAATCCAACTCTGTGCAGCAAGAACCTGTCGTTCTTCATCCTGAATTTGAAGAATTTGTTGATATAATTAAGAAAAATCTTTTAACTTACCATGTTTCTGCTGATAAAATAAAAAAGATTGACAATGTTTCGATTGAATTTGGTCATTTAAAACCGAATGGAAAACTAGAGCCCGTAGCAGGGGTATGTAAAATAAAATATACGCGAAATAAAGTTTACTCGCAAAAAATTACAATTGATTTAAAGCTTTGGCAAAGCTTTTCGCATAAATATAAAATTGAAATTATAGCCCATGAGTTAGGACATTGTGCTTGGGGATTAAAGCATGTAAACGCCTCTGGCGAGCTTATGAGTCCAGTTTTAATAACAAATATTTCTGAACCGCAATGGCTTACTTTTGCCAATCATATTATGAATGCGAAGGACGATATTGTTGGACATTGAATTTGTCACCGTCTAAGCTAGTTTAATTTGTTGAAATTATTGATTTAGTTATTTATTTTATTTTTTTATACAGCACGTAAAATTTTTTATCCAATATTCTTTCCCTATTTTAATAAATTTTTTAAGGTATATCCTTCCAACGGCTTTTAAGCTGGGACTCTTTTCCAAAATATAGAGGTAAAATATGTCAATATTACGTTCACAAGGTCGTTCACCATCTCAACCTAGAGCAATGAAAATTACTCCTAAATACTTAAAAAATCCAATGGGCTCCGTGCTTGTTGAGTATGGAGAAACCAAAGTATTATGTTCAGCCACTGTTGAAGATACTGTTCCTAATTGGATGCGTGGGACTCGTGGGCAGGGGTGGGTGACTGCGGAATATGCTTTGTTACCAGCATCTACGGTTGATCGGACAAAAAGAGAACGTCAATATTTGTCAGGAAGAACACAAGAAATTCAACGTCTCATTGGCCGTTCTCTGCGCGCTATTGTAGATTTGCGCCAACTTGGAGAAAGAACCATCATTGTTGATTGTGATGTACTTCATGCCGATGGTGGAACTAGGACAGCTTCTATTACAGGTGGATATGTGGCGTTAAAGCTTGCTATTGAAAGCCTAATTAAACAAAACAAAATAAAAAATAACCCCTTAAAAGATGCAGTAGCAGCAATTTCTTTAGGAGTTTTTGAAGATCAAGTTTTTGTAGATCTTGATTATCAAGAAGATCTTAAAGCAGATGTTGACTTAAATGTGGTGATGACGGCAACGGGACAGTTACTAGAATTGCAAGGGACAGCAGAAAAACGCCCCTTTACTCGTGAACAATTAAATAAGATGTTAGATCTTGCTTCGGATGCTTTAAAAGAAGTATTCGATGAACAAAATGCAGCATTTGCTTGAGGTTATTTATGAATAAAGCCATTGAAATTAAACCAGAAACTTTCCTAATTGAAAGCCTAACTACCGCTTTTGGTCAGGCAAACATCCCTTCACCGCTGAAAGGCTCATTTCAAACTGAAAATTTTATTGATGATGGGAAAGATAGAATTTTGGTTGATATTTCTTTGGATGGGTTATTAAAAGCCTCACGTCCAGACAATGGGAAAATTTTATTTCAACCTCCTACATTTGAATTAGCGGGTCCTAGAGAAAAAATATTCTGGAATCCTGAAAATTTAAAAGTAGCCATAGTCACATGTGGGGGGTTAGCTCCAGGTTTAAATAATGTTGTTCAGAACTTAGTAACTTTTCTTTTTGAAAGGTATCGTGTCAAAAATATTTATGGGGTTCCGTATGGATACCAAGGATTTATGCATGATCCTTTGACTAAAAGATTTTCTTTTGGCTGGCGCCGTCTGGATCCTCTTTCTGTTCAAAATATCGACTTTGAAGGCGGAAGTGTTTTAGGAACTGGTAGAGGTCATTCTAATCCTGTTTCTATTGTTGATGCGTTAATGCTAAGAGATATTAACATCCTTTTTACAATCGGTGGTGATGGCACTTTAGCAGGAGCAAATGCTATTCACGAAGAGATTAAAAGACGAAACGTTCCAATTGCTCTGATAGGTATCCCTAAAACAATTGATAATGATGTTTTATGGGTCAGTAAAACATTTGGTTTTGAGTCAGCTGTCGGAAAAGCTGTGGAAGCTTTGCGCTGTGCTCAAACGGAAGCGCGATCTGCTTTTCACGGAATAGGATTGGTAAAGTTGATGGGGCGTAATTGTGGTGCTCTAACCGCAACTGCGGCAGTTGCTATGAACGACATCGATTTCGTGCTTATTCCTGAGGTGCCAATAGTTTTGGAAGGCCAAAATGGCCTCTTAAATGCCATAGTCCGTAAGGTATTGGAGAAAGGCTATATCACAATAGCTGTTGCCGAAGGCGCTGGGCAGGACTTGTTCCCACCCTCTGAAATTCAAAAAGATCCAAGCGGAAATATTAAATTAAAAGATATTGGGAAATTCTTACAGCAAAAAATTACTGAAGAATTTAAAGCGCGTGATATTGAAACAACTTTAAAATATATAGATCCTAGCTATATGCTGCGTTCTCAAACGACCTCAGCGGATGACTCCGTGTTTTGTGCTAAATTAGGGCAAAATGCTGTACATGCCGCTATGGCAGGTAAAACTGGCTGTATGATTGGCTATGCTTATGAACGCTTTACCCATGTTCCATTAGGTGCAGTTGCGTTAGGAAAAAAACATCTCGATACCAATGAACCTTTATGGCTTTCAGTTTTAGCTGCTACGGGACAACCAGCGCAGTGGAAATAAAAAATTCATAAACAAGGGATGCCCTCTTTCGGAACGACATAAATAGTATAAGTGGCTGAAATAGAGCATGTATATGTGCTTGTGCCATAAATAGAAACATTACTA
>CAYSZE010000278.1:0-7538 GCA_964435255.1 uncultured Oligoflexia bacterium | reverse complement strand
TCGAACCCACAACCATCGGATTTGGAATCCGGCGCTCTACCATTGGAGCTACTGACCTACTCGAGAACTTCTCGAATAACAGTTGCAGGCAAAGAGGTCAAGCTTTGAACGCGGCTTACTTCTTAAAATAAATTTTAAAGTGATAAAGGCGAAAACAATGCTTAAATTAGAACATACTGGATCAGGTGATATTTTCTATGCCACTAATCTCTCTGCGGGTTTTGATATTTGTGCAAATGAAAATTTAGTCATTTTACCTCATGAATGGCAACTGATAAAAACAGGACTCAGAATAGTAGAATCATTTTCCGCTCAAAAGATAGAAATTGGAGAGACCTCTTGTCTTGTTGTGCCAGAAATCCAAGTCCGTCCCCGCAGTGGCTTGGCTTTAAAACATGGCATTACAGTTCTCAATTCTCCGAGTACTATCGATGCAGATTATCGTGGTGAAATTATGGTGACGCTTATAAATCACGGGAAGAAAGAATTTATTATCGAAAAAGGTGACAGAATAGCACAAGGCATTTGTGCATTAATAGTGCAACTTCCTGGAATTAATGTTAAAAATGTAGAAAGAGGTGCGGGCGGTTTTGGATCTAGTGGAAAAAATTAGTTTTTTTAACTTTTTCCCAAAACCTATTGACTGATTAGTCAAAATTAGATAATATTTATCAACCTTCGGAACGATGCTAGTGGCAAGATCATTATTTTATTAAGGATTTAGGAACCCAGCACAATGCCAAAAAAATCAAGAAAAAAGAATAAATTAAAAGAGCCCGAAAAAAAAGAGGCTATTTCGCTTGAAAGAACGATCTATTTTATTCCAGAAACAGTTCCCACCTCACAAAGAGTTTTTAGTGCGGTCAAAAATATTTGTCGCAATTTCGATGATGTGATCAATTGTTTAGAACATGGGGTGATTGATAAAATTATTTTTCATCCGTTAACAAATTCACATACTAGACATTATATTTTTCAATGGGCTAAAATTTTTAATCCTAAAATTCAAGAACAATTGACCACTCATTTTCCTTCAAAACCAACAGGTTCCAATCAAGTAGCATAAATAAATGATATTACAATTATATTTAACTAGGTAATTTTTTACCTTATCTCATTCTTGCCCTTTAGTTATTAGTTGTTAAAATGGAAATGAATTAAAAACTTAAAGGACTTACCATGGGGCAAGTTTTATTAAATAGAAATTATGAAAGATTAAGAAATTTTTACCGGATAAATTCTTTAAAAGATTTTTTCAATTTAAAAGATAAAACAATTAAATTTGAAGATGAAACTCTGCATAGCATTAAAGAAAATATAAATAATTATAAATTAAAGGAACAGTTGCGACTAAAAAAAATAGAAAAGCTTACGAAAATTCTTGAAAAAATTGAATATAAAATCAAATTAGGTAAATATTAAATTAGGACAAAAAATGAATATTGTATTAGTAATAAATGGACCGAATTTAGGTATTCTTGGTAAACGGCAAGTTAAAATATATGGGAAAAAAACTTTAGCAAATATCATTAATGAATTGCAAGAAATAGCCCAAAAAAATAACATTGAGATTGAAGACTTTCAAAATAATATAGAAGGAGAAATGATAAATTATTTAAATGAAAAATTTATTAAATATTTTTCCCAAAGCAATAATAAAAATCATGGATCGCAAACGAAGTTAGCAGGTATTATCATCAATCCTGCAGCTTATACACATACAAGTGTTGCACTACGCGATGCATTAGAAGTCTTTAAACAAGAAAATATTCCCATTTTTGAGGTCCATTTAAGTAATATTTATGCGCGCGAAGAATTCCGTCATAAGTCATATATTAGCCCTATTGCATCGGGAGTCATTTCAGGGCTAGGATCATATGGTTATAATGCAGCTCTTTATAAAATAATTGAAATGGAAAACAATGTTTGAGCATTTGCTGAAAATTATTTCATTAGAGTCTTTAATTTTTACTTTTAAAGAAAAAAATTTATTTCAAGAATATCAAGTTCACAAAGAAACACATGCAATACGACAAGCAGAAATTTTAAAAATTTCAGATTCTGATATTTTAAGAAATATTTTACCAAAAGATATTTCAAGCAAAATGTTTGGCGGCGGAAACCTAAATTTATTAGCCTTTATTTTTGCTTTACGCCATAAAATAGTAGAATTAAACTCACTTTTTCATTTATCATCTCTTAAAATTTTAAGAAGTCCTAACTATAATCAATTTAAGGATGAGTTTCAAAAAATTTTTGGTGATAAGTTTTATCAAAATTTTTTAGACCTTGAGCAGTTTTTGCATCCGAACTTTTGGGGACATGCAAGATTTATTCCAATTGTAGGTTTTTCAGCTGTTGGTTGCCATTTTGCGCTACGTGATGTGACTTATTGTCGTGCTTTTGATGCGTATAATTTGCCATATTGTAATCATATTACTGATAATATTTTTTGCGATAGTCACCATACTGAAAAGTTTTGGAGTGAATATGCTTTTCCTGAATCTTCAGTTCAAGCTAAAATTGCACAATTTTATTTAAATACTGATAATTTTAAAGAAATTGATGAAGAATCTTTGAAAAAAATATTAGACAACTTTTTTCATTATTTTGAAGAGTCTTTTCGAAAGAAAATGTCGCATTCATTAAATGCTGAGATACTTAAAGATTTATTAAATTACTATAGCTTTTCTTCTCTTGAAGACTTAAAAAATAAGGGCGGAGAAGAGCTGAGGCGTAGGTTCCTTGAGATGGCTAAATATTTTCATCCCGATGTAGGGGGATCGCAAGAGCTTTTTCGCGAAGCCAGAGAAAATTATGAAAATTTACGAGAGTTGCTGACAAAATGAAAAGACAATTTTTTAAAATGCTGCCATTTAACTTTGTGCCATTTATGAAAACTCCTTGGGGTGGGAAAAAAATTTCTTTACTCAAACAAAAATATTTTCCTGAATTTAAAGAAAACATTCCTGTAATAATTGGTGAAAGTTGGGAAATTTCGACAGATCTTCATTTTCCTTCGTATATTTTGAATGAAAACCAGAAACATACAAAACTCACAGAAGTTTTAAATGAAAACCCAAATTCTATTTTAGGCAAAGGTATTGCTGAAAAATATGGTTCTCATTCCCCATTATTGTTAAAATTATTGAGTGCTGATGATAACTTGTCAGTACAATTACATCCCAGAAATGGGAACCCCCTGTTAAGAGATGATGAATGTGGTAAACCTGAAAGTTGGTTAGTATTAGATGTAGAAGAACATGGTTATGTTTATTTAGGGTTTAAAGATCATATAACTAAAGAGCAAATTCAAGAGTATTTGTTAAATGATCAACCTGAAATGTGTTTGCATAAATACAAGCCAAAGAAATTTGATTACATTTCAGTCCCTCCTGGTTGTGTTCATGCTGTAGGTCCAGGAGTCTTTCTTGCTGAACCTCAATATGTTTTACCAAAAAAATCAGGTAAAACTTGGCGGCTTTCTGATTGGCAAAGATTATATGATGCTAATGGCCAACGATCAGATAAAGGAAAACCTAGGGAATTGCATGTTAAGGAATCGTTAAAGGCAATAGATTGGAATTTACCGCGTGGCAAACAAATTGAGCAGATGTTGGTACAAAATATGCTCAATGGTGTTGTTTTTAATGGGAATCAGTTAAATCCTTTCTCTTTACAAGTTTTTTATGAACCGCAGAATGCAATTTATGTTCCTTTAGAAAAAAATGTTTTTTCATTGGCTACTGTTTGGGGAGGGCAAGTTATTTTAAAATCAGAAAATGATACAGTAATCTTGCAAGGTGGTGAAAGTGTCCTTATTTCTGCTGAAGTGGACAGGGTTTCTTTGGTGATGTCGCAAAAACAAAATGAAAACCCACAAATTGCTTTTTTTGCCCTTAATCACGAGGTTGTCTAATGGCATTTATTAACGAAGCGACTGGTGATATACATTTTAAAATTCTATACATCGGAAGTCAAAATGCAGGTAAGACTACAAATATTCAATCGCTATTTTGTGAAACAATGGTCACTGATAAAAGTTTAGATCAACAAGAAATAATTTCTGAGTTGCCCCGCAATACCTTTTTTGATTTTCTTCCTATAAGTTATGGGAAAGTCGCAGAACGAAATGCAAGGATGCATTTATATACGTTACCTGCACATCAATTATGGCCTACTGTTAATATTAGTCTATTACTTGGTATCGATGGTATAGTTAATGTCATAGATAGTAGAGTGCGTTACTTAGATAAAAATGAGTCGAATCTATTGCAAGTTAAAAAGACATTGGAATCCATTCAGGTCGATATCCATCAAATTCCTATTGTTTATCAATTAAACCACTCTGACAGTTATGATGCTCTGCCATTTCCTACATTGAAAAAAAATTATCATTTGACAGAGAACGATTGCATAGAAGCTGTTGCCATGCAGGGGTTTGGTGTGATGGAAACGTTTTTAAAAATTGCTGAAAAAGTAATCCAAAAAGTCATGTGAACTGCAATTGTAAAATTAATTTTGAATATAAGTAATGTTTTCTCCTTTTAAGAGAAGAAAATCATTATTATTAAATAAATACTTGTATTCACTTTTTAATAAATCCCGATCAAAATGTGGTCCTGGTTTAAAATTTAGCTCTTTAATGAAATTATCTAGATCTTTTGGTTTTAAACCCCAAAATATCTCTTCACCATATAATTTTAACAAATAACTCAATACAGATGCTTGTTCAACATATAATGGTTTTCCTTTTGAATTTAGTTCCATATAAGTAAATATGAAATAAACCATTTCTTTGGGAAATTCTTGCATTATATTAAATAGTTTTTTCACATCTTCCAGCTTTAAGTACATTATCAAACCTTCTGCTACAAATATTGTTTTTTCACTAAAACTAAAATTTTCAATGTTACTTAATGTTTCTTTTAGGCTCTTTTTTGAAAGATCTGCTGGAATAAATGTTAAATTATTTTTGGGGGGATAATTATTTACAATTGTTTTTTTCTTTATATTTTGTGTAGCAGGATGATCTATTTCAAAGACTTTAATATTTTCTTTTGCATTTGCTATTCTATAGCCAAGACTATCTGCTCCAGCTCCTAAAATAACTAGTTGTTGACAACCATTCATTTTTTCGTGGAATTGGTAAATTAAATTTTCGATTTTACTTTTTCTTATTAAGTAATGATTTGATATTCCAGGAGCTAAAATAATTTCAGATAAATGATATAAATTTTGAAATAATTTTATTTTACCAAATAATTTATATAATAATGCTTTTTTTCCAATTGCAGTTTCTAAATAATTATAACTTATATCAAATATATTAGAATCGAGAATTTTAGAATAATTGGGATCACCATTTTTAAATACAAAAGTTTTAGCAATACCTGCAGCGGTAATGCTAGCCGCATTATCTTTCATAATTTAATCCTTTTCTCAATAAAAAAATTGAACTTTAAACGTAATTCTAGTTCATAATAATTATAAGATTAATTTATTCATGTCAAGAAAAACATTGGTTTGTAAACAAAAATCTAAGAGAATATCAGTAGCTGACCAATACAGAATTTCAAGAACCAGATGAGAAAAAAGGTAAAATTTATTTGTGATGATAGAATTTTGAATATTTATTATTTTTAATAAAAATAATATGAAACTTAAGTTATTCTACTTTTTGTATAAAGAGTAATGTAGAGAGAAAAAATGATGAATTTGTTAGTACTTAAATAAATTATACATTGTTACTTTGTTTTACTGTTTTTTTGCTTTTTTTGTCGAAATTAAATTATTGATAAATTGTTTAGTATTAATGGAAATAATAGTTCAAACATACTGTTTAATATAGCATAATGTTAATTAAATTAAACAACTCCAGGAAAAAATACCAATTAAAAAAATATCTTAAATCAAAAAAAAATTGAGAATAGTATTGATTTTTAACTAAACTAGAATATAGTTAGTACGAAAATCAAAAAAAAATCAAAATTTAGTGATTTATACTTAAAAAGGGTTAAATTATGAATTATAAAGTCAAGTTATCTCCTTATCATAAAACATTTTACTATGAATGGATAATAAATCCAAAAAGAACTGATTATCACATTGTGATTGATCAAATTGTCACAGGAAATTTAGATATAAAAAGATTAGAAACAGCACTAGAACAATTAATAATAGAATTTACTCTTATGAATTCACATATAGTAAATGAAAATGATGAATTATACTGGATAAAAAATGATAAAATAAACAATTTAATATACATCGAAACAAATAATTATGATAATCAATTACATAAATATATTGAAGAGCCATTTGATTTAGAAAAAGGACCTCTCTATCGGTTTTATTTATTTAAAAATGGGTTAGAAAATTATCGATTGCTAATTATTGGGCATCATATTATTTTTGATGGTTCATCAGGGCTTGAATTTTATAATACTGTCACAAATTTTTATAATAATAAAATTATTAGTAATATTGATAGTATAGATGAAAAAATAATTGAATTAAAAAATATTTTTAATAATTTAAATAAAAATGTAAATGACAATGAAGATGAAATGTATTCGTTTTGGGAAAATAAATTAAAGGACTGCGAACCAGTTTCATTCGATTTTTTAAGTAGTTATAAAAAAGAAGATATTCAAACATCTAAAAAAAATACGCTTCAAGATAAGTTTGGAATTGAAGAAATAGAATTTGAATTAAATAGTAATTTAAGAGAAATTAAAGAAAAGTATCAAATTTCAAATTATTTACTTTCAAAAATAGTATTTGCAATTACTATATACAAATATACTCAGCAAGAAAAATTTTGTATCTCATATCCTATAGCAATTAAAGAGGGTATAGAGTTTAAATATGGAGCGCATGTTAATTTAAATTTTATTCCTTTTGTAATTAATGATGAATTAAGTTTTGAAAATATTATTGAATATTCCACAAATTTTGTAAATGAAATAAAAAATAAAAAAACAAAATATGGTTATTTTCCTTACTATAAATTACATATTTTACTAAAGAAAAAACTGGATAGTTTGATTTTCTCAAGTACAAACTTTCAAAATATTAATTTAAATTTCATTGGTACTGAAACGCGTGCGGTAAAAAATTCATATATTAGTCTTGTGAATGATATCATATTTGAGTCTGATGGGAGCAGTAAAGATGTCAATTTTAGAGTTGTTTATAAAAAAGATAAAATATCTAAAGAATTAATTCATATATTTATAAGAAATTATTTAGATATTTACAATGCTATTGTTCAGTATTTTAATGAAAATAAAAAACTAGATATTAAAATATCGAATATAAATTTTTCAAATATGAAAAAAAGTATTAATCAAATTTCTTTTAATGTGAAAAGAAATAATGAAAATATAGTGTCATTATTTGAAGAACAAGTTCTTAAAACACCTAATAATATAGCTTTTGTTAACAAGTCACTGCAATTGAGTTATGAGGAATTAAATGAAAAAGCCAATCAATTAGCACATTATCTCAGGAATCATTATGATTTACCGCAAGAA
>CAYSZE010000277.1:0-21743 GCA_964435255.1 uncultured Oligoflexia bacterium | reverse complement strand
CTTTAAATAAATGACGCATCCGTTCTGTGTTTGCAGCTTCACGCGAATAATCTAATTCATTTAATAAAGAACGTTTTAATTCAGAAATTATAACCGTTGGTTTTAAAGATTTTAATTCGGGCAATGCTGTTTCTAATATACTTGCCAAGGTCATTAGTATGCCAAGATCGTTATTTATTATAGATTCCACTTCTGGGCGTTGGATTTTAAAAACGACATGGGAACCATCTTTTAATATGGCACGATGTACTTGTCCTATGCTTGCAGCACCTATTGGTTCAAAATTAAATTGTGCAATTTCAGTTAGCAAATTTTCAGCTAATTCTGTATTTAAAATTTTTTCGATTGTTTCTTTAGGAAGGGGTTTTACATTATCACACAAACGTTTAAATTCGTCTATATAGCTTTTAGGTAACAAATCTTCTCTAGCTGATAATAATTGTGCCAGTTTGATAAAAGTCGGTCCTAATTCTTCAAAGGCTAACGCCAAACGTTTTGCCCGCGATAAATTTTGGTTGACATTCCCTGCTGGCGTCTGCCCCGTATCTTGAGGATTGCTTTGTTGCAAGAGATCGCTTAATTCAGTACGTTGGATTTCGCGTTTGAACCCATAACGTGCTAAAATATTTACAATATGTGTAAGTCTTCCTACATTTCTGAATTTTTGTAAAATACTCGATGGCATAGATGTCCTCAATATGGTGCAATATGGTTCGAAAGTACTTTCAACCATCCCTTAAGAGTATAATCTTCTCCAATCTGTTTCCAATACATTCGTTTTATATGGTTTAATAAAAGGAAGTCGTTTAAAAGCATAAGGAGACAATGATGAAACTGAGTTGTAAAGAATTTATGACTTTATACAAAAAAGTAAGTCCAAATAAGAGGGTTTTATTAGATGTCAGAGAACCAAGTGAGTGCGCTGAAGGGATGCTTGAGGGTAGTATCAATATTCCTGTGAGTGAATTAGAAAGCCGTTTTGCAGAAATTCCTCCTGACAAAGAAATTTTTATTTTTTGTCGTATGGGAGGCCGCGCAGAAAGAGCCGAAATGTTTTTAATGCATAGAGGTGTTAAAGACACCCGAGTGGCCGCACCTGGTGGGTATGATGAGCTTAAAAAGTTATTTTAAACTAAAGCTTTTTTAACAGCATCGACGAGTTTATCTGGAACGAATGGTTTTACGAACCAAGCTTTAACGCCAATTTCTTTTCCTAATTGTGCATCTTCTGGGTTTGTGTCTTTTGTAAGAATAAAAATAGGAACATTTTGTGTTTTGGGGTCTGCTTTTAAAGCTTTTGCCAGCTCAAATCCTCCCATCATAGGCATATTTAAGGCGGAAATGACAAGATCAATGTTTTGGCTTTTGGCAATTGATAGGGCTATCGATCCATTTTCAGCTTCGAGCACTGCAAAACCAGATTTTGTCAGTGCGTATTTTGCAACATTTCTGATTGTTTTGACGTCATCGACAACTAAAATTGTCTTTGCCATATCTATTCCTTACTTACATTTAAGACTGACCATTTATCGGCAGTATTTTACACTTCTTAATGACAAATATTTTTAGAAAATGTTCTGAAAATATTCATATTTGACCAGTTATTTCCAAGTAGCTTTTTTTTCTTAAAAAAGGAGTAAGAATAGGTTACTTTTTTTAAGGACTTGATGATATGGCAAAAACATATGCATGTTTATTAGTTGGAGTTGAAGTTGTCTCTGTTGAAATTGAAGCTGTACTGGGTAATGGCTTTTCTGGGTTAAATATATTAGGCATGACCGCAGAAGTCTCTAAAGATATGCGTGAACGAATTCGGACAGCGCTAGAATCTATGGGGGTTTTAATTCCTGCTAAAAGAGTCACAGTAAATATTTCACCAAGTGAAAAGTTAAAAGAAACAAGAACAATTTTAACACAGCTTGATTTTGCAGTTGCTGCTGCAATTTTGTATGCAATACATGAAGATAAATTGCAATTAATTTATAATAAGTTAGAATATTTTGCGGGAGAATTGACCTTAAAAGGAGAATTAAAAGAAATTAGTAATTCTTTAATTTATAAATCTCTTTTTTTGCTACATAAAGATAAAAATATAAGCTTGTCTTTTCCTTATAAAAATAAAGGTAAAGATTCAGAATATTTTCAGCAATATACTTTTTATTATAACAATATTTCAGAATGGTGGAAATATA
This sequence comes from uncultured Oligoflexia bacterium, assembly GCA_964435255.1. Taxonomy (GTDB): domain Bacteria; phylum Bdellovibrionota_B; class Oligoflexia; order Silvanigrellales; family Silvanigrellaceae; genus Silvanigrella. The sequence goes on along the minus strand of CAYSZE010000277.1, from coordinate 19,551 downwards.
AAACGGAGAAAAAAGAAAATTTAGTAACTGCAACTGTGTCTGAATATAAACAAAATAAACCTGATAAATTAATTATAAATATTGCGGAAAATATTTTTTATCATGAAGTTGAACATGTTGTTAAAAGTCTTATAAAAAATCCTAAAGCAGCTGTTGCAATATTGGTTGCAGCTGTTGGCAAACATCATATTTTAATAGCGGGAGAACCAGGAATAGGAAAAACTTATTCATTGCAAAAGATTCAGAAAATATTAGCTCCTTTAACTGAAAATGAATTGTTTGAAGTACAAATTATTCATTCAAAGTCGGAGCAAAACCAACGCCCCTTTCGCTGTCCACACCACTCCGTGTCTGCGGCTGCTATGACTGGCGGCAGTTCTTTAAAACCAGGTGAAGTCTCACTTGCGCATCGGGGAGTGCTATTCTTAGATGAACTCGCGGAGTTTTCGGCGCAAAGTTTAGAGACTCTTAGAGAACCCATGGATGCAAAGTGTGTTTATATATCGAGAGCAAATGGCAATATCCGATACCCTTCTGATTTTCAGTTGTGTGCGACAACAAATCCTTGTACTTGTGGCTTTTTGTTTTCTAAAGTGCGGGCATGCCGCTGTCACCCTAGAGAAGTCAGAAAATACTTGCAAAAGTTAAGTGGTCCCTTACTTGATCGCTTCTGTCTACAAGTTTGGTTAGAGCCCTCAAGTGCTATTCAAGCAAGTGATCCGTTTTCCCAAACTATTCTTTCCTTACAAGAATTTAATCGGTTTGATAAATTTATTTGGAATTTTGTTGAACATATTTTGCTGAGAAAAAAAATAGCTGAAGATGAATATGACAATGAAATAAATATATTAATTGCAAATCACCAACCTTTTCAAAATTTATCACTGCGGGGGCAAAAAAAAGTAGTAAAATTAATTTATTCATTTAAAAAAATATTCCCAGAACTTGAAATAAATCTTGAGTTTATTGAAAATGTTTTAAATTATAGAATTTTAGATAAAATGTTTTTGCAAAAAAATTTATTTTAACATTTTTTTTAGATAAATTATTGAATAAAAAACAAATTTAGATTTTTACCTTATTTAAGCCTACCAATTTAAGTATATGTTATTATTAAATAGTTAAGGACATTTTGTAGATATAAAAATTCTCTTATCATATTATGTAATTAAAAATTTATTTAAAATCCTTTTTTATCTAAAAAATTTAACAAAACATAAATATAAATTAAATATTCTAAAAAAAATTCTCAAATTTCAATATTCAGTTAAATGTTAATTGAAAATATGACTTTGAAAATATGAATCTTTGTGAATAATTTTACAAATTCTAAAAAAAATAGAAATTATAAGTTAAATAATATTTTTATTTTATTTATATTAAGCTTTACAGGTTTTTTTTATTTCTTTTTTTAAAAAAATTAAAACAAATATTGCAGTTTTTTAATTTTTTTGTTAATGTAATCTTAATGATGTCTGCTTTAAGTGAAGGCATTTTTGGTTTATTTTTCCTTTAATAAAAAAATATAAAAATAAATAATATTTTATTTTAATTGCAAGGGTTTATCATTGTTTAGTTTTTCTTTAAGGATATTAGGATGATTCATGGAAAAAAGAAATCCTTTTGTAATAGCTTCCTTTCAACTTTACAAGAAAAAGAAAGGCTGGAGTCCTTAAAAAGTTATTTTATTTTAGATACTTTACCAGACAGCAATTTTGATGAAATTGCTTATCTGGCTGCAAAGTCTTTTAAATGCCCTTTCTCTATGATCAATTTTATAGCTGAAGATAGAGTTTGGTCGAAATCGCTGGTAGGTGAGTTTTTGTCTCCCTATGAAAAATCATTCTCGTTTTGTCAGTATGCTATTCAGGCTGATGATTTGTTTGTTATACCAAATACCTTAAATGACGAGAGGGTGGCTCTTAGCCCTTATGTGGTGAATGCTCCTCATATACGTTTTTATGCAGCGGTTCCTTTGCTTTCTTATGATGGGTACTGCATAGGAACATTAGCTATTCTAGATGTGAAAGAAAATTCTTTTACTGAAGACCAATTTATGTATTTAAAGTACTTAGCAACGCGAGTTATGAATTTTTTGGAATTGCGCAGAAAAAAAATATTACTTGCGAAAGAAATGCGAGTATCTAAACAACATCTTCCGAAACCTAAATTGGTCAGGGAAAATATTATCAAGCATCAGGTTAATAGCATGCATGATGGTTTAGTATTTGAAAAAAATATGAAATATGGTTTGGATATTAAGCAAACAAGAATATTAAAAAAAGAAGCTATAAATAATGAATGTTACTCTGATAATAATTTAGATACAAATTCTAATTCTTATTCTTTGTTGTTACAAGATAATTCTGAAGTTAATAATAAATTAACAATAAAAAAGAAATTATTTACAAAAACAAATGCGTGTGATGAAGAAAAAATACTGCTTTCTAATATTATTTCTTGTGTTCAAAAAATATATAGAAGAAAGATAAAACAATTATTTGTACAGTTAGAATTTATTTCTCATGTTCAAAAGAGTTTTATTTTTGACTCTAATTCTCAAATTTTATCACAACTATTTGTAACTTTAATTGATCATGCACTTGAAGAAGTTACTCATAAAAAATATAAATGGATTTTATTTGAATTAAAAGAAAATGATTGCGAATTAGAAATTTGTTTTTCTTTTTCTAATTGTAGCTTTGAATTTCTTATGCCTATAGATCCTACATCTAGAGCAGAAAGCTTGGAAAACTCAAATAAACAGGCAATTTTTAGTAAAATAGAACAGTTTATTAATTTATTAAATGGTCATTGTTTCGTAGATAGAACTCTCGTTAACTCAAAACTTACAATTTATATTCCAAAAAACAATCGTAGCTTACTTAATTAACAAGTAAGCTACAATAATTTTATATGAAATTACTTTTTCTCTTTACATAAATTCTTATGGATTTGAGTACATCGCGCGTTTGCGTTCAAGTTCTTCTTGTTCTTCTAGCTTATTTTCAAAAGCAACTTCTGGATCCTCATGTTCTGCATGCGCATTTTTCAATTCGCGTTCAGCCTTTTTTTCTGCTTCAGCTTTTGCTTCGGCAATGAATTTTTCTGCTAAGTTAGGTTGAATACGATAAATCATTTGCAAGGAGTCTTGTTTAACTGCGGCGATTAAGCGAATAAACAATTCAAACGCCTCATTTTTATACTCTTGTAAGGGATCTTTTTGTGCGTAGCCTCTTAAACCTATACCGTCTTTTAAATGATCGATATTTAATAAATGATCTTTCCACCAAGAGTCCACTGTTTGTAACATGACCCAGCGTTCTATATCCCGCATTTGTTCCGCGCCGAATAGGTTTTCTTTTTCATTGTATTCATGTTCTAATTTTTTAGTAATCAATTCATAAAATTCTTCTCGAGTTAGCTCTGCTTTTTCGCGTTCTTCAACACTAAAAGGAATGGCTTTACTAAAGTTGCGGAACAATATTCTTTCTAAGTTACGATAATCTACAGGCACCATTTCTCCTGGTAAACCTGAAGGAGGTGCAAAATCATCACAAATGGTGCGTGCAAATTTTTGAATAGGTTCGCCTGTTAAAATATCTTTAACATTTTCTTTTCGTAAAATACGCATACGAGCAGAGTATATTGCTTTTCTTTGTTGATTTAATACGTCATCATACTGCAAAAGTTGTTTACGAATATCATAGTTAAAACCTTCCACTCTTTTTTGCACTTTACCAATGACATTTGTTAAGCGAGGATCGTGAATAGCTTCATCACCGACAAATTTTTCCATAATAAATTGATTGGCTTTATTATTAAAACGCCGCATCAGTTCATCTTCCCAAGATAAAAAGAACTTACTTGCCCCAGGGTCACCTTGACGGCCAGAACGTCCGCGCAGCTGATTATCGATACGTCTGCTTTCATGGCGTTCAGTACCGATGACAAAAAGACCACCTAATTCAGGAACACCAGCACCTAATATAATGTCCGTACCACGTCCTGCCATATTAGTTGATAAGGTTACCCGTCCTTTTTGACCAGCTTCAGCAATAATTTTTGCTTCTTGTTCATGGTGTTTTGCATTTAAAACTTGGTGAGGAATTTTTTTCTTTTTTAGCAATTCTGAAAGCAGTTCACTTTTTTCAATACTAACTGTACCAACCAATACAGGTTGTCCACTTTTGTGGATGGTTTCTATTTCGTCGGCAACAGCATTAAATTTGGTAGCTTGTTTTAAATAAAGGACATCGTCATGGTCTTTGCGGATCATCGGACGGTTTGTGGGTACCACGACAACATTTAATTTGTAAATATTATGAAATTCTACGGCTTCTGTATCAGCCGTACCAGTCATTCCTGATAATTTGTCATACATTCTAAAATAATTCTGTAAGGTCACTTGGGCAAGCGTTTGGTTTTCTGGTTGAATTTGTACATTTTCTTTAGCTTCAAGGGCTTGGTGCAAACCATCAGAAAAGCGGCGGCCGTGCATAAGTCGACCCGTAAATTCATCGACAATAATGATTTGGCCATTTTGAACGATATAGTGATCATCTTTTCTAAATAAAACATGCGCTCTTAAGGCATTATTACAAGCATGTACAAGTTCATTATTTTCAGGGTCAAAAAGATTTTCAACATTCAAGCGTTTTTCTACTTTTGCTATACCAGCTTCTGTTAAAGCACAAGCCCGTGACTTTTCGTCAACTGTATAATCAATCTCTTTTCTTAACCCACGAATTGCATTATTGGCAGTGATGTACTTATCAGACGTTGTGTCTGATGGACCACTAATGATTAAAGGTGTTCTGGCTTCATCTATTAAAATGGAGTCAACTTCGTCAACTATGGCAAAATGATGGCCTCTTTGGACAAATTCTTCTAAACTGACTTTCATATTGTCACGTAAATAATCAAAGCCCAATTCATTGTTGGTTGCATAAGTGACATCACAGCCATAGGCCATTTGGCGTTCTTGGTCGCTCATTCCATTTAAAATACAGCCCGTTGTAAGGCCTAGAAATCCATAAAGACGGCCCATTTCTTCAGATTGGGTGGAAGCAAGATATTCGTTCACGGTGACAACATGGACACCTTTTCCCGTAATGGCATTTAAATAAACAGGAGCTGTTGCTGTAAGGGTTTTACCTTCACCAGTACGCATTTCTGCTATTTTTCCTTGGTGTAAAACACACCCACCAATCAGCTGCACATCAAAGTGACGTTTGCCTAAGCTGCGTTTGCTTGCTTCTCGCACTACAGCGAAGGCTTCAGGTAATAAAGAGTCAAGTGATTCACCTTTTTGGTAACGTGATTTAAACTCAGCTGTCTTTGCTTTTAGATCGGCATCTGACAGGGTTTGCATTTTTGCTTCGAGCATATTTATTTTTGTAAGAATAGGCGCAATTTTACGTAATTCTCGATCGTTTTTCGTTCCAAAGAGTGATTTGAGAATATTTAACATGACTTAAAGTTTATCCTTTCAAACAAAATAAAAAGCTTAAAACCACCAGCCTTTTAACACACAATTAGCAAGTGTGCCAATTTTAGGGACAGGTTGTCCCTTCTTTCCTCTTATTTCAATTTTTAACCTTCCGACAAGTAGCTTGTATCAGAAGCACATTGAAGTTTAGTGGAAGGAAAAAAAATGTCTAATACATCTCAAGACATATTTGATGAATTCAATGATGAAAACCTGGATGGCTATGCTTTAGATTTAGAAGCAGCAAGTCATATTGCAGACGATGCAACTATAAATGCAAATTTAAGCAAACAAATTGAACAAATTTTAGATAGCATTACAAGGGTTGGTGGCGAAGTTTGCAAACTAAGAGCGGAAATGGATGGGTTATTAGATCAAAATGGTATGCTAGTCGATTCTTTTCACAAACTTAAAGATGTTTTAAATGAAAAAGGTTTTTTAGATATCGATGATTTTCAATTAGCTTGTGATGTGTTTGATGAGTCAAATGCGAAAAGTATCAATAGTCAATTCATTAAAAAAGTTTCACATTAATAAGACCATCTAGCCATAATATAATTTCTAGTCATCTGATGGTTTAAATAAAATAAAAACACAACTAAAACAAAAATTAAAATTTTATTCTTTTTAGAAAAATAATCACCAATGACAAATAGCATAGGAAATAGGAAACATGTATACCGGTAGGTATTAATGAGAGTTCCTTGTAAAGGTAGCATTAAAAGTGAGATAAAACAGTATAAAAATATAGGCTTTTCTTTTTTTAGTAATGTAAAACTAAATATAAAAAGAAATAAGAAATATAAAGTTTCGATAAATTCAAATCGGGATAAATATTTATACTTTAATAAACTAAAAAAACCTAATACATATTCATTTATTGAGGTTATAAAATGCCAGTTTTTTTGTGCTTCCATAAAAGCTAAAAAATTATCAAATTTATAGTACTGAAATATTAAAAAAATTGAAAAACAGGAAAAAGAAATAAGCCCACTAATTATGAATTTTATAATTTTTTCTTTATAATTTTTATATTCAGTTGTTATAAGAATTGCTAGACAAAAGGCAAATACGATTCCCTGATTTTTAGTTAAGGCGCAAAAACCAGCTAATAATGAAGCAATAGCCCAATTTTTTTTATAAATTATTAAACTTAATAATGTTAAAAGAAGAAATAAAGATTCCGTATGATGCGTATGAAAAACAAAAGAAGAAGGTGAATATATGAAAAAATAAAACCCTAAAATTGTAGTTGGGTATAAAGGTAAGTCAAAATACTTTTGTTCGTTTTTTCCAACCAAATGGAAAACTAAACATAAAAAAATAATAAATAAAAAAGTAGAAAAAATTGTCCCTATAAATTGGAGGGCAATGGGAATAGGTAGTATTAAACTTATTCCTTTAATTAGAAAAGGATAAAATGGGAAAAAAGCTATTGATCGACTATCGTACCCAAAGTTTATAATTTTATTATAGTGAGCTGAATCGTAGTTTTCTAACGCATTAACTAAGTAATAATTTTTTGTATAAAAAGTCAATATCCATAAAGATAAGTGATGAATAAAAAATAGTAATGATAGAAATATAATGCCTTTTTTTAATGTCTTAACTTCGAAACTAGTCAACATATTAATTCCTTTTAAATTTCGTTAACAATCGTTTTCTCTAAAGTATTTAAATATTCCCATTCACTCGGAGTATGTGAAAATGATTTTTTTATGATGGCGGGTTTTTCTCCTATAACATGAATTTGTTTTGATAATGATAAAGCTTCTCGCACATCATGTGTGACTAAAATAGCATATTTATTAGTTTCTTTTATTTTTTGAAACAACCAGTTTTGTAATTGGTATCTTGAATGGGCATCTAATGAAGCAAATGGTTCATGTAATAAGATAGCATCGGAATTCATAACTAACGCTCGTGCTAATGACACCCGTTGAGCCATTCCTAATGATATTTCACTAGGTAGTTTATAAGCATGTTGTTCAAGTTGGACAATTTTTAATACGGCTAAAGCTATTTCTTCTTTGGTTTTATTTTCGTTTTTTGCTTTTATATCAGTTACTGCAAAGGTAATATTTTGTAGTAAATTTTTCCAAGGAAGTAAATGTGGAATTTGTGGTACGAGGGTAAATAAATTTTGTGATTCATTCCACTTTTCAAAAGTATGCGTAGTATTATTAAATTTTATATAACCGCTAGCACCAGTCTCCATACCCATTAGTAGGCGCAGTAACGTAGATTTTCCACTACCAGATGCGCCAATAATAGAAGTTATTTCCCCCCTTTTTAAAATAAGTTGTATTTTATTAATAACGGGTTCTTGATTTTGGTAATTATAATTTTCTACAAGTATTTCTAACATTCTGTCATATTCCTAATTTTATTTTTTTGTAGAAGTCCAAAAAATTAATTTATTGTTTAACAATGAAACTAAGTAAGTACTCAGTAAACTAATGCTAATTATTATGATCACAACTGCAAGTACTTTGTCGGTGCGAAAAGTAGCTTGTGCACGTAATAAATAGATACCAAGCCCATCTTCACTTCCCATCAGTTCAGCAAGGACTGCGGATCCAAATGAGTAACTCACGCTTATTTTTAATGCATTGAAAAACCCAGGTAGTGAATAGGGGAAGTAAACATGAAATAATGCTTTTGTTGGGCTGATTTTTAACATTTTGATAAATAAGTGGTATTCTTTTTGTGCATAAATTAAATCTTTTTGTAATACTATTGCAATAGGAAATGAGCAAGTTAAAACAACAAGTACAACTTTTGGGGCAATTCCTAGGCCAAGCCAAATCATAAGAAGTGGAATAAATACCAAATAAGGTACACTTTGCGATATGATTAAAAGAGGGGAAAGAATAGTTCTTATTTTACTAGAATAAAATGAAATAATTGATAAAAAAAGTCCAAGAAATATAGAGAGAAGGATGCCAAGTAACCATTCTATTGTTGTCACTTTCGTGTTATGTAAAAGAATTTCCCAGTCTGCTAAAAATACTTCTGTCACTTGAGAAGGTAAAGGTATAATATAATCTGGTACTTTAGTTTTTTGTAACGTTAATTCAGCGACAAAAGTTAAAAACATTACAAAAAAAACTGGAAAAATCCATTTAGATATGCGAAACATACCATTGCCTTTCAATTGATCTAAGCGCAAAGCTGGTAATCGCTTTCTGCCAGAGGATTTCTTATGTTACTTAAAAGTTTAATATTAACGCGTAGTTCATTACTAACAACGATTATTTTATCAGTACAAACTTCTGCTGTTTTTTCTTTGGATCTGAAGGTCGATCTTCCAAAAAATGCAGGGAAAGAACCTGTTTTATATTATAATCCGATTGTTGATCAACAGCCTGATGCAAAGAATTTAACCAATTCTAGTCAGGCAGAGCGTATGGTAAAAAACGCTAAAAAACAAAATAAAATAGAAAAAAATGAAGAAAAACCTTATATTTCTGTAGAATCCTCTGCCTTAAATGAGGAGCTAGAAGAACAAAAAGAACAAAATGAAGTGCCAGCCCCACCTATGCAAATGGCAAAAGATAAGAAAAAAAATAAGAATAATGATGAGTTAGTTAATAACAAACCAGCTAAACCATCTAAAGTGCGGCAAATGCGTGATGAAGCGGCTTTTGCTAATGAAGAAGAAGAAATTGTTGAAAAAGCCCAACATCGAAATGTGAAGGATCCTTTTCCAGCGTTAGCTTGTATTTCTGATAATGTTTTATTTTGGGAAAAAGTTTACTCTGAAATTGATGTCAATGAAGCTTATCTACATGATAAAAATGATCTTAGTATGATTTACAGTTCCTTTTCTTTGGCTTCTAATAAAGCTTTGCGGAGTCGGCAAATAGAGACAGAACGCAAAAAATATACCAATACTTTGAGTACGTTAGCAGCTAAATTAAAAGCAGGTTCACGCAAGTGGTCTGCTGAAGAGAAACGCGTGGCAAATTTATTTAAACCAGGAACCCTAAACTCTCAGAATGTGGGTGCGGCTATTGCCAATTTACGGGTACAAACAGGTTTAAAATCACAATTTGATGCTGGTGTCCAAAGAAGCATAAACTACCTGCCAACTGTTTACCCCATAATTAAAAACAGCGGGTTACCACTGGACATTGTCTTTCTCCCTCATGTTGAAAGTAGCTATAATTCTAAAGCGGGTTCAAAAGTAGGGGCCATGGGCTTATGGCAAATTATGCCAAACACCATGAAGATATTGGAAGGAAAGCATGCTGTTGCCAAAAGAACAGATCCTAAAATTTCGACCAGAGCAGCGATGAAATTATTAAAAAACGATTTTGAGAAAGTTCAAAATTGGCCATTAACTTTAACGGCTTATAATCATGGGGTGAATGGCATGCTGCGGGCTATTGATGAAACGGGTTCACGTGATCTATGTAAAGTGATTGATCACTATAGTTCTCCTTCCTTCAGGTTTGCTTCAAGCAACTTTTATGCGCAGTTTTTAGCTGCAAGAAAAGTAGCAATGAAAAAATACGCTTTTATTGCTAAAAAGAAGTCAGGGGGGTCTAGTCTCGTATTGCGAAAAACTATTTTAAGCTCAAAAGGTGGAAATATAAAATGAAAACTCTTTCTGATTGGTTGTTGGGTTCTTCCTTTAACATTGAACTTCAGAGTCCTGAAGATTTTATGCAAGGAATCCGACAGCCAGACGGAGTGTGCATTTTAATCCTAACGGAACAAGCTTTTTTAGAGAAATCGGAGCAATTTCAATTTACAAGCAAACTTTTTGGTTTACCCAAAACAAAAACTCTTTATCCAACAGATGCGACGGGTAAAGAGTTTTTCTTTATTTTGCCAAAAGAACAGCCTAAACAGTTAGGTTTTGATGCTCCTGGGCAAGCACATTATGTGAGTTATCTAGGTGCGTTACTGTCTTCATCCTTACAAAATTTTTGCAGTAAATTCGAGCAAACGACTAAGTATTATCTGCAATTTTCAGATTATTTTATGCAGCAATTTTCAGAAGTTAAATACGAGTTTATCCTTGGCGTTCTCCAAAAGTCAATTTCTAATAAAGTGACTAAAAACTTAAAATCTGAAAATAAATTTAAACTCATATTGAATCAGAATTTATTTGCAGCAAATGATTTAAAAAAGGGTTTGGCTTTGAATGAAGCTATGATTTATACCCGATCGTTTGTTAACATGCCGCCGAATATATTAAATCCACAATCATATGAAGAGCTTATAGCTGAAATTATTCAGAATGAAAATCAAAAAGAAAATTCTGCAGCAGAAATTCATATGGATGTTGTTTCTTATGAGGCATTAAAGGAACAAGGTTGTGGATTAATTTGCGCTGTAGGACAAGGAAGTGCCATTAAGCCGCGTTTGATTAAACTGACTTATTCTCCGCTTAATTATCAGGGAAAACTGTCCAAAATAGCACTGGTAGGTAAAGGCATTACTTTTGATAGCGGTGGTTACGATATTAAGCCCTCTTCAGGGATGCGGATTATGAAAAAAGATATGGGAGGCTCTGCCGCAGCATTTGGCATTTTTATGGCCTGTGCCAAACAAGAACTTCCTGTGCATTTAACCTGCTGGTTACCGTTAGCTGAAAATATGGTTTCTGGCACTGCTATGCGGCCAGGAGACGTCTATAAGGCTAAAAATGGCCTAAATATTGAAATTGATAATACAGATGCTGAAGGACGTTTGGTATTAGCCGATGCCTTGACTTTAGCAGCAAATGAACATCCTGATTGGCTTATCGACTTAGCCACTTTAACTGGGGCAGCACGTGTCTCTCTTGGAACGATGGTTGATTCCCTCTTTGGGAATCATAAATATACGACTCAAATGTTGTATCAAACTGGAATAGAAACTGGGGATTGGGTTTGGCATGTGCCAATGCCTCTCGACTATGAAGGTTACTTAGATTCAAATATTTCAGATTTAGCCAATAGTGGCACTTCTGGGTTTGCTGGTTCCATAACTGCTGCGCTGTTTTTACAGAAATTTGTCGGTGATACTCAATGGAATCATATAGATACATATATGTGGTGCGATAAACCGAACCAGCTTTGGGCTGAAGGGGGTGGTGCTACAGCTAAATGCGTCAGGCTCGTGACTAAGGCAATAGAAACATATATTTTGAATATCTGAATTTTGCTTTATAATTTAGCTATTCACGCAGAATTTTATTCCAGAAAAAAGAGGAGATGGGAGATTATGCCTGTTGAGCAAAGCCCTGAAGCTATCGTTAACATGGTCAGTCTTCATCTACGTGAATTAATTCATGATATAAACAATGCTTTATTCGTGACGAAGGGCTTTTTAGAAGAACTGAATGAAGACACTCAAAATAAGAGATATATGGATCCTTCATTTGATCATGAAAACTTTCAAGATATGGTTTCAACCATCAATCGCAATATTGAAAAAATAGATACAAATTTAATTAAGCTAAGAAAGTTTGCAAAAGAAGAAATTTTTGATAAGACGGGTGTTCCAAAGCCAAGCTAAGGATTGGTCAGCTAGATAAAATCTAGCCGCCGTTCTGTTCGGTGCTCGGCGGCTTGTCGTCCCTCTGAGGAGGGAAAGTGATAGGAAATTTTTTGAATGGATAATGCTAAAGGCAAGAGTTCAAAAGGAAAGGATATTTTTTTTAAGGCAGGTCAAAAACAATACCCGAACGACATTATTTTTGGGTTACCCCTTTTAGGTTTCCTAGCGTGATTTGTAGCATGCCTTATATTTTACTGCAACATAAAAATAACATCTTTTTCGAATTTATCAGAATGAAATCATTTGATTTTATAAAAATCGCATAATTACAAACAATTAGAGATTGGTTTAGTGATTTATGTCAAAATAAATTATATCTAATGATATTAGCAACTTTTGCTTGCCATAACATTTCGCCTACTTAGCATCTCGCATCCGTAAAAGACCATCACGCGCATTTTGTGCATCAGTACTTTGTGGGGCAAGAGTTATGACTTCTTGGTAAAGTTGCGCAGCTTTCGATTTGCTATTCAATTTTTCATATGTTTCGCCTTCTAACAGTTTTGCATGGGCGAGTTCAGGAGAATTGGGATATTTGATATAATACGTGCGCAGCTCGTTTAAAACATTGTTGTATTCTCCTAACCGCAGCCATGATTCTCCTGATAACAAATAAGAATGTCCTTTATCGTCATAATTAGGATAATTTTTTTTCAATTTATTTAATTCCAAAATGGCTTCCCCATACTGTGCTTGGCGTAATTTTATTTCTGCTTCAGCTATAAGTTGGGGAGGACCTACGGGATCTGTTAAATTGGTTTCTTTCATACTTGTATTTTGATTTGAGGTGACCAAAGATTTTTCTTTTTTATCTTGAAAAACATCTCTACCCTCACTGAGATCGGGGAGCATGGATAATCCTAAATTAGCTGGCGGTTGTTTATCCATATTGCCTTGATCTTCAAAGATACCAGAACGAATTCCTCTTTTAATTATTTCTATTTCTTTTTTATTTGTGGCAATTTGTTCCGTTAAGCTGCTTACATCATTTTTTAAAATAGAGATGATTTTTTTAGAAACGATATTATCTTGGTTTAAATCATTTATCAGATAATTTAACTTTTTGACCTGGTTTTCTAAATCAACAATTCTAAATTCATGATTTTTTCCTGAAGATTCTAAGACGTCTATTTTTGATGAGTTCGGTAAACGAGAACCTTCAGAACCTTCGGCATTTTCAGCAGAACGGTCATCATTGTAGTCATTAAGTCTTGATATACATGAATTAAATAGAAATAAATTTAAAATTATTACGGTTAATTTTTTAGTTTGCATTTTAATATCCTAAATATAATAATAAATTAAATTAATTCTTATTTATTATTATTATTATATTAAAATTATTAAAATTTAGGATGAAGAATTTGCATAGTTTACTTGTTTTGTAACTTTTATTTCATTCTGGCAAGAAGTTGTTCTAACTGGGCAAACAATGCTTTTCTAAAAAGATCAGTTTCTTCATTGCTATTTAAATGAATGTTTGAGTTTAACATAGTTGTAAGTAAAGTATAAGCTTGAGAAGTTAACTGTTGAGCTAACAATTCTGCTTCTTTTATTCCCAATAATGATACAGCTGTATATTTCTGTTGTTCTAAATCTTTCCCAGCAGTTTTTCCAAGAGTATGGCTATTTTGGGTAGCGTCCAAAATGTCATCGATTATTTGAAAGGACACCCCAACAAGTTCTCCTACTGATTTCATAGCAGCGTTGAATTTTTGAAAATCAGCTGATGAAATTTCAGTATTTAAGGTGCTTAAAGCACAAATGCTCCCTAAGGCAAAACAACAGCCCAGTAATTTACCTGTTTTATTGCGATGAATTTGTTCAATATCGCACCAACTTAATTGAGTTTTGCCTGTGAGTGAAATATCTAACCACTGCCCCATGACCATTCCTTTTGCTCCAGAGCATAAGCTGAGCTCTTGCACGAGAGCCTGCAAATATTCAGTTTTTTTACATGGTATTGTGGCTAATATATGAAAAGCTTCGGTTAAGAGGGCGTCGCCGACCAGTAAACCTTTGGCTTCGCCGTATACTTTGTGTGTCGTAGGGCGGCCGCGGCGTAAATCGTCGTTGTCCATACAAGGAAGATCATCATGCACAAGAGAATAAGTGTGTACGCATTCGATGGCTAATGCTGCTTGTCGCGCCTGATGCACAGCTTTTTCTCCACCAATAGCACCTGCACAAAGCAATACAAGCAGAGGGCGGATTCGTTTGCCACCAGCTAGGAGCGGGTATTGATAAGCAGTGGCCAATTCGGTTAAAGTCTCTAAATTGCTAGATTCTTTGTTAAAATCAATTTTATGCGCTCGAATGTCGCTTTCTATGAGTTGTAAAAGGTTTTCAATCGGTTGTGCTATTTTTGTCATTGGAGTCACCAGGCCTTTCTGTTCACGGAAAACAACCTTCGAAACTTTTTCCCTTAACATATTACGACAGAAACTGCTTGCAAAAATTCAATTTTATTTGTACGTTTTGCGCCACTGCGTTTTTATATGCGTGTGCACAGATATTGAGACTAGGAGTTAACTAAATGCGTGATATCATTAAATTAATTTGTAGTGGTGATGGTAAAGTTCCATGCTCAGGAAATAATCTTTATTCAACTACTAAAAATAAAAAAGCTTCCACTAAAAAGCTTGAACTTAGAAAATACTGCAAATATTGCCGTAAGCACACTGTGCATAAAGAAAGCAAATAAGCTTATTTGCTCTTTTATAAGGCTTTTGTGTCTAGACACTCTTATAGCTCAATCTGTAAGAGTGTTTTTTTTATTCAAAATCAGATTTTAGCAGCTGAAACCTGACCCTGGCTTAAAATTTTATGCTTATTATATAAGCTAAGAGTTGTGGCAATTTCAAAACCATCATTTTACGTAGGTAACTCCAATGCGCGTGATCTCAGTCCGTGAAGAACCCTTATATAAAGAGCAGGCTATCCACTATTTTCAAGAAAAATGGGCAAGCCCTGAAACAATGGCTATGTATAAAGACTGTATTGAATGTTCATTAACGACGAGTAGTCCATTACCACAATGGTATTTACTAGAATATAAAAAAGAAATAATAGGTGGGTGTGGTCTTATTACCAACGATTTTATCAGTCGGATGGATTTGTTTCCTTGGCTTTGCGCTTTATATATTAATGAAAATTTTCGGGGTAAAAATCTGTCAAAATTTTTAATTGAAAAATGTATTGCCGATGCAAAACAACTAAATTTTAGTCATATTTATCTTTGTTCTGACATAGAACATTTTTATGAAAAATTTGGCTTTAATTATATAGCAACGGGTTATCAAATTAGCGGTGAAAGTATTAAAATTTATAGTTTAAAATTATGATTTCTGAAAAACGAAAAGCAAAAATTGCCTAAGAAATTGTTCAAATTCTGTGGGAGTCCACCCTCTTTCTATCACCAACAAACGATAAAAATCGCGGCTAGTAAAAGTCCAAAACAGATCACGTGCTTGTTTTAAATTGAGGTCAGACGAAACGTTATTATGTTTTAACAGTAATTTTACGGTGTCTTCTTGTCTTGAGTATCTTCTTTCTTCTTGTTCCTGTTCTAATCGATTTAATTCTTCTGATAAGCCTGCAAGACCTTTTAATGCGCTCACCATTTCTTTTTCAGCCGCATAAATTTGTGTGGTCATATGTGATGCTTGTGCTAATTTTTCTTCTAACGTAACGGCAGATTTGGTTTTAATGACGAATTGGGCAAAGTCATTTGTTTCGGTGGCTGAGTCTAAAAGGGCTTTTAAAACACCAGCTTTGGATTTGTATAAGGCATAAATTGTTGGGGTAGAAACTCCTGCAGCAGTAGCTATTTGAGGAATTGTAATTTCATTATAACTTTTTGAATTTAATAGTTTTTTTATAGCGAGCAAGATTTTGTTTTTAGTTTCTTGGGCCTGTAATTTTCTATTTTGCGATTGATAAGTACGTTTCATAAATACTCCTTGACTCATTCAATATATATAACTATATTGAATATATTATACTATAATAAATATAGTATACACACAATACCCCAATTTAAGAGGAAAAAATGAATAAAAGCAATTTAGAGTACGCAAAACAGTATTATGACTGGATTGTAAAAAAAGACTTGAATAATATAAACAATTTATTGCATGAAACGATTGAATTTGTTGGTCCTATGTGCACTATTAAAGGTAAATCAGAGGTTTTTTCCGCAATAACGGGTTATGCAAAAATTGTCGAGGATATTGAAATAATAGATAAGTTCTCAAGTAATGACAAAGTCATGTTAACTTATCTTCTTACTTATCAAAAGCAAAAGTCACGAGCAGCTGTTATGTTAACTTTTACTAATAATCTTATAAAAAAATTAGACCTATATTACGATCCCACTCCGTTTTTGAATATGCGGAATGATATTTTTAGTGATGAGTGAGAATAAAAAATACTAACTCAACTTCTTAGGCAATTTTACTGTAAACGTGGTGCCTTCTTTTAAGATCGATTTTACTTTTATTTCGCCTCCATGTTGTTTTACTAAAGAATAGGTAATTGATAAACCCAGTCCTGTTCCTTCTCCTACGGGTTTTGTAGTAAAAAAAGGATCAAATATTTTGTCTAAAATTTCTGGTTTTATACCAGAGCCTGTATCTTCCACATCTATGTAAATATATTTATGATCATCATGGCGGGTAAAAGTAATAACCCCACCATTTTTCATTGCTTGAATGGCGTTGGTAATTAAGTTTAAAAAAACTTGACCAATTTGCCCAGCATTTCCTAAAATAATACCTTCGTTGTTATCTATATTCCAATCAATTTGAATATGTTTCTGTTGTAAAAAACCTTTAGCTAATTTTATTGTTTTTTCTATTTCTTGAATAAGATGCACATCTGAAATATTTTCTAATTTTCCATCTTGTCTGGCAAAACTTAATAAGTTTTCGACTATTTCTTTACATTTTTTTGCACCTATCTCTATTTGCTCTAAATCTTCTTTGTGTCTATTAGTGGGCTCTATTTCTGACAAGATAATTTGAGTAAATGCTAAAACTCCTGCAAGAGGGCTATTGATCTCATGTGCAATACCGCCTGCGAGTTTTCCTATTGCAGCAAGTTTATCTGCATGCGCTAAACTTTTTTGTAATTGTTTTTGTAATGTAATATTTCGATAATGAATAACATAACGACCTTCTTTATGCTCAGGAGTTTTTTCCATAATATGCGCACGAACTGTAAAGGTTTCATTTGGAAATATTTGTTCACTAGTCCATTCAATATCAGGATTCTTTGCGCTGGCTTTGCTAAATAAACAATCTTTACAAGGTTGTTCTTTGTTAGCAAAAGCTTGATAACATTTTTTATTAATTAAAGTATTATAAGTAGCGTGGGAATTTATTTTGCGAGCGATTTGTAAGTAAGCTTTGTTTATTCTTAATATATTATACTTATCATCAATAAACACCAACGGATCTGCAATGGTGTCAATCATTGCTAGCCATTGGTGTTTTAAATCTTCTAAATCTAATGTTAAAGAATCAACTTTTTTTCCCATAAACACCGCACAAGCATAAATTTTAAATTAATGATGTAAAGGTGTTTGTGTTCCTTTGTTTGTGACGCTTGCTATTCCTATTTGGGAGTTTTTTAATTTTGTTTCTAAAGCATCATTGGTTTCCCAAGCTATTGCATGCAGTAAAACGGTATCCATATGATCAACAGGAACAATTTCTAAGTCTTGTAAAATATTTTTAGGTATTTCTAAAAGATCCCTTTCGTTTTCTTTAGGAATAATGACCTTTTTAATGCCGCCTCTATGTGCTGCAAGAAGTTTTTCTTTTAAGCCGCCGATGGGGAGGACTCTTCCTCTTAAGGTAATTTCTCCTGTCATTGCCACTTCACGGTTAAAAGGTTTTTTGGTTAATGCGCTGACAAGTGCCGTTGCCATAGTAATGCCCGCACTAGGACCATCTTTAGGAATGGCTCCTTCTGGAAAATGGACATGGATATCAATTTTTGAATAAAATTCTTCTTCTAATCCTAAAAAGGCTCCACGTGAACGCACATAACTGAAAGCTGCTTGTGCAGATTCTTGCATGACATCACCAAGTTTACCAGTAATTTTTAAGTTACCTTTTCCGCTCATGACTGCCACTTCTGTAACGAGGAGATCACCACCCACTTCTGTATAAGCAAGCCCTTGCCCAACACCAATTTCGTTTTTAGCTTCTTTTTCACCAATACTATGTTTTCTAGGGCCTAAGTATTTTTGCACTAAAGCGCCATCAATAAGTGGAGCTTTTAACCCTTCTAAAGACACTGCTTTTGCTAAAGTTTCTGATTCTTTAGTTTCTTTAATATCTTTTGTTTCTTTTCCTGTGTCTTTTGCTTCTTTAATATCTTTGGTTTCTTTTACAGTATCTTTTGTTTTGTTAGCAGGAGCTTTTTTATTAACTGTTTTTAACAAATCTCGTGCTATTTTACGACAAATACTAGAAATTTCTCTTTCTAAATTTCGAACCCCAGCTTCACGTGTATAGTAACGTACCAATTCTTCTAAGGCTGAATTTTCAAATTTTAATTCAGATTTTTCGAGACCATTGGCTTTTGTTGCTTTTTGAATGAGATGTTGTTGCGCTATATTAATTTTTTCTTGTTCCGTGTAACCACTTAAATGAATAATTTCCATTCTATCTAATAATGGTTTAGGAACGCCGCTTAAACTATTTGCCGTCGCTATAAATAAAATTTGTGACAAGTCATAATCTAAGTCTAAATAGTGATCGTTAAAAGCATGGTTTTGCTCTGGATCTAAAACTTCGAGCATGGCACTAGAAGGATCGCCTCTAAAATCAGAACTCATTTTATCAATTTCATCAAGCAGAACAACAGGGTTACCACTTCCTGATTTTTTAATAGCATTTAAAATTTTACCAGGCATAGCGCCAATATAAGTTCTGCGATGGCCACGAATTTCAGCTTCATCACGGACACCACCTAAAGCGATACGAGAAAAATTTCTGCCTGTAGAGCGTGCAATGCTTTTTGCAAGACTTGTTTTACCAACGCCAGGAGGGCCTACGAGGCATAAAATGGGGCCTTTTATTTTGTCAGATAAGCTTGTAACAGCAAGGTATTCTAAAATACGTTCTTTGACTTTTTCTAAGCCAAAGTGATCTTCGTTTAAGACTTCCTCAGCAAAAAGTTGATCTTTTATAGTAGGAGCATAATCTGCCCAAGGAAGAGACAAAACGGTATCTATGTAATTACGCACCACAGTGGCTTCTGCACTCATAGGGCTCATGCTGCGTAATTTTTTAACTTCTTTTTTAAGCTTTTCTTTGGCTTCTTCGCTCAATTTTTTTGTTTTAATTTTGCTTTCAATTTCGGCAATTTCAGTGCGGATGTCATCAGAATTTCCCAATTCTTTTTGGATCGCATTCATTTGCTCATTTAAATAATATTCCTTTTGGGTTTTCTCCATTTGCCGTTTAACACGTGCTCTTATTTTTTTCTCAACC
>CAYSZE010000276.1:0-5453 GCA_964435255.1 uncultured Oligoflexia bacterium | reverse complement strand
AAATACCATTTATCAATTGTATCAATAATTGAAATATATTCACCTGCTCCCATTTTTGGGCAGGTATATTCTCTTGCATAAGTTGTATTTAAAATAAAAAAAGATACAGCTGCTAAAAATTTAAGCTTCATAAAAATGAGTCTCCGTATTATATTTTTGGAGGAAGGAGTTGTAAAATAAATAACAGAAATGATTTGTTAGGTCAATAACAAAATTGTCTATAAAAACGATAGATAACCAAATTAGATAATACATTTTTGTTTTTTAAAATAATTATTTATATTTTTTTTGTTTATTGGTTTAATTTTAGAAATATTAAAAAAATAATTTAAGTTTCATTAATATGTATATTTAAATTAAAAGCTGACATAATTTTAAGTTTAAAATTATGTCAGCTTTTAATTTAAAAAATAGTTATCTTTTATTTGAATCCCAAGCAGCAAGAGCTGTATTTAGCAGAAGCATAGCTATTGTCATTGGCCCAACGCCACCAGGTACAGGTGAAAGAGCACTCGCTACATCTTTTACATTCTGATTCACATCACCGCATAATTTGCCATCAGATTTTCGATGGATACCAACGTCAATAACAATAGTATTAGGACTAATAAAATCTTGTGTGATCATTTCAGGTTGCCCAGCTGCTGCAATGACAATGTCAGCACTTTTACAAATTGCTTTTAGATTTTGCGTTTTCGAGTGGGCTATTGTTACGGTGGCATCGTCAGTTAATAATAAAAGCCCCATTGGTTTTCCTACTATGTTACTGCGACCTATGACAACAGCATGCTTTCCACTTACAGTAATGCCATAGGAGTGAAGCATGGCCATAATACCAAAT
Organism: uncultured Oligoflexia bacterium; assembly: GCA_964435255.1. Classification (GTDB taxonomy): domain Bacteria; phylum Bdellovibrionota_B; class Oligoflexia; order Silvanigrellales; family Silvanigrellaceae; genus Silvanigrella. The sequence continues at coordinate 4,612 of CAYSZE010000276.1, read as the reverse complement.
GGTGTACATGCTATGGCAGTATTTAATTCACCTGTAGCTAAGCTTCCCATGTTATGGGCTAAAAAACCATCGACATCTTTTTGCGGAGCAATTGTCTTTAAAATATTTTCAGAATTGTATTTCTTGGGCAGGGGCAACTGCACTAAAATACCATCAATATTTGTGTTTTGATTTAATTCATTAATAAGTTTAATGATTTGTGCTTCAGAGGTCTCAGATTCGCTTAAAAAAAAGGTCTCAGATAAAAAACCCGATTCCTTAAAGATTTTTATTTTATTATTAACATAGACTTTAGAAGCGGGATTGTCACCAATAAGTAGAACAGCTAAGCAAGGGACTTTTCTATTATTCCTTAATAACTGTGCTTGAGTAATAAAATTTTGACTTAATGCTTTACCATCAAGAATTTTACATTTGGTATTAGGAAAATATTTAAAGTCTTCAGATAAATTTGGCAGAATAAATCCTGCATTTTGTGCTCTAGTAAATGCTTTCATGGTTCACCTAAAAATAAAACCCTTCTTGAATTTTCAAGAAGGGGTTAAGGAATTCGGAATTAACCAACGATTTCTAACGTGTTTTTTCTGACTAAATAAGGGTACTCATTAAAGAAATTTTTAACTTTTTTGAGAATTCTTTCGCATTCTTGATTGTCAATGATTCCTGCAGCTACGTTACGTTTTAATTGCATTTCATAGCTGGCGATAATTTCTTCATCTTTATAGTTCATGATGCGCAATATTTCTCCGACATCTTCTCCTTTTACATCTTCTATTGAAGAAATGTTACCTTCATTATTAATGCGTACAATTAATTCATTTACGGCTCCAAATAAATTGTGATTATTACCAAGTGCTTCTTGATAGGCTCCGACTAAGAAAAAGCCAATATAATAGGGTTCATTCGACTTTGGAATATGTAATGCTAGAGAGTGTTTTATATCGCGTTTATCAACAAATTTATCTAAACAGCCATCGCTATCACAGGTTAAATCCATTATAACACCATGATGTTCAGTCTTTTCATTTAAGCGGGTTATTGGCATGACAGGAAATAGTTGATCGATTCCTAAAGAATCAGGTATAGATTGAAACATAGAAAAATTTGCCATGTATTTACCAAATTGATTTTTCTCAAGTTCATCAAATTCTTCTAATTGCATTCCTGAATTGCGATAAAAGTTTAATGCTTTATTACAAAGAGCATAGTAGATTACTTCAGCTTTAGCCCGTTCTTCTATTTCCAAATACCCTAAATTAAATAAAGTAAAAAGTTCATCTCTATATTGCAAAGCATCATGAAAATATTCGACAAAGTTTTTGCCGTTCATGTATGATAAAGAGTTAACCATATCTCCTAAAATACGATGATCGGTGGGGGATATTTTCCACTCTTCAAGATCACCACCTGTTTTTTCAACTTCTCGAACGTCGGTAATTAAGACGGCATGATAGGCAGCAACAGCGCGACCACTTTCACTGACTATATGAGGTGCTTTGCAGTTTTCTGACTTACAGACATCTTGAATAATATAAATAACATCATTTGCAAATTCTTGCATTGTATAGTTATGACTGACATAAAAGCTTGTTTTGCTGCCATCATAATCGACACCAATACCGCCACCAATATTTAAATAACGCAGGTTGAAACCGCTTTTTAAAATTTTTGCATAGACACGAGCAGCTTCTTTCATTGCTGCTTTCACTTTTTTTATTTCAGTTATTTGTGAACCTATATGGTAGTGAATCATGACAAGCTGTTCTTTAAGTCCCGCTTCTTCTAGTAAATAAAGAGCTTCCATCATTTCTACGCTGTTTAAACCAAATTTACTGCCAATGCCACCCGATTTTTCCCACATACCAGAGCCTTTAGAATACAGTTTGGCTCTTAAACCGATATCAACACAAAATCCCACTTTTTTAGCATGATTAATAATGAATTTTAACTCATCAGTTCCTTCAATAACTAAAACAACATTTTTACCCATTTTTTTCGCATCGAAAGCAAGTTCAATAAAGTGTGAGTCTTTAAATCCATTGCAAACAAATAAGGCTTCTGGGTGAATATCATAGGCAAGAGCGGCAAAAAGTTCAGGCTTAGTACCAACTTCTAGGCCATAAATGTGTTTTTTTCCACTAGTGACTAAATCGTCAATAAATTCTTTCCGCTGGTTTACTTTAAAGGGAAAGACAGCTCGCAATTCACCTTCATATTTAAATTCTTCCATTGCACCGCGAAAAGCATTTTGCAATCTGGTCAATTGTGTGTCGAGAATTTGAGGAAATCTTATAATTAAAGGTGTTTTGACTTTTTTTTCAGTGGCCAGAGCCATTATTTTGGGTAAGTCAATTGCGATTTTTTTGTTACCAAAAGGATACACTTCTACGGAACCATGTTCGGAAATACCAAAGTATCCAGAACCCCAATGATCGATGCCATACAGGTCACGAGATTCTTGAATGACGTTTTTTATCATCACCATACCCCCACACAAAAAAGGAGTTAGAAAGAATTTCCGCAATTCATTGCGAGAGAGGAAACACGCATTCAAATATAATAGATGTAGGCTATGTCAAGATTTTTCTGAAAAAAAAAGAGAACCTTAAATGTTATAATAAATTTAGCACAATTTTGGTTATCTCATATCGCAAAGGAAGTATATGTCCTTCTGGCAAAATAGACGCTATCAAGAAGTAGAACGTATTAGTACGGGTGATCCGATAAGAGGCTTGGCAAATAAACAATTTCCTTGGCAATTAGTATATGCAACATTTGTTGATAATGTGAATGACACTTGGCATTATGAAATTTCTTGCTTGGGAGTTGTGCCTGATAAAAAAAAGGAACACGTACGAGCTCAAATTTTCATGATTGCGGAAAGTGAAGTTTCAAAAATTAATTTAAAACAAATAGGAATTTCTAGTGATAGGTTAGATTTAATTGATGTTTCGCGCTGGAATTATTTAGAAGAAAAATTTAGCAATGACATAATATGTGAAATTTCTAAAATAGAAGAAGTCGCTAAAAAATTAAGTGAAAAATGGATTTTGCAAATTATTAGTAAAAGTACATTGGAATATAAACATAAAAGAATTATGAATAATATTAAATCTGCAAAAATTTCAAGTTTTTCAGAATAAATTATTTTTTTTGTATTCTTGTTGCATTTGTTTTGTAGTTTTCCCCATATTATTTGGTAACCATCCAGGTGGGTAAAAAATAAGTTTTACTTTATTAATAAATTTATCTTCCTTAGCTATGTCTTGAATCAGCTCTACTACCATATGAAATGCAATTTGAAAGGGATTAAATGAAAGCACAGGATGTAAAACTCCATAAGTAGGTTCTTTTTTTTCTGGAACAAAAGTAGAAAAAATTCTATCCCATATAATAAAAATACCAGCATAATTCTTATCTAAATAGAGAACTTCGGTACCATGATGTACCCGATGATGGCTTGGGGTATTGAGAATGTAATCTAAGATACCAAAAGACTTTGTTAGTTTTGTATGGATCCAAAACTGATAAAATAAATTAATCATTGTTTGAAAAAAAATATCTTCTGGACGAAAGCCAATAATGGCCATGGGACTCCAGAAAACCCAAGTAAAGGGAGCTCCTATCCAGGATTGGCGCAAGGCAGTAGCAAAATTATAGTGTTCTGATGAATGATGTGTTTCATGAGCACACCAAAAAAAACGTGATATATGACTGACACGATGAAACCAGTAGTAACAAAAGTCATCAAGAAAAAAAATTAAAACAATTGACAATAAATTAATTTGACCTGTATTAAAGAGAGAAACCCATGGTGAAGCAAGATTAAACAATTTGAACTTAGATAAAAAATTAAAAATATGATAAACATATAAGCTGGTTAAAGTAGAAACTATCAGATAACCAAAACCCATAGCTAAACTTGCTAGCGTATCTTTAATATTGTAAACATTTCTGTTTAGTTTTTTGAAATAAATAAATTCAAGAAAAATTGAGATAATAAAAATTGGAATAGTAAAAAAAAGAAAATAATTCATAAGTTACCTTAAATACTTTTAATTTAGTTATGATAATTCATATTTTACTAAAAGCAACAACTTTTTGTTTTCATTTGCTCCCCGTTCAGTAATTTATATTCTGTCAATTCAATGTCATAAATATATGTTAAGATAGCAAAAAATATAGAATAATTTAGATGAGGTTAGAATAGTGAAAGAAATAATTGTATTAATAATTCTTATATGTTTTTCAAAACCAGTATTTGCAGATACTGAAGCAATTAATTTGAATTATCAGCCAAGAGTACCTTTTTTTATTGAAGATAAGAAGGAAAAATATCCAATAGATGGAGTAATTTTTCATATTATACAAAATATATTTAATGGCTTAAATATAAACTATAAATTTGTAAATGTTCCAGTGATTAGAACGATGCAAATGATCCAAGAGAATAAAGTTAAAGTTTGTTATCCTTTAGCCCGACTGAGCAGAAACCCTCTTGATTCATCAAGAGGATGAATGCGAACTGAAAAGCCAAGTTTCCGTAAGGAAACGAAGGCGAGAATTGAGAATATGCAAGATAGAAAAGGAGCCGCAAAGCGTGCGACGCTTT